>JAFGSO010000283.1 GCA_016934605.1 Calditrichota bacterium
TACTTGAAATTTCCTCATCCCTGAGGGTATCTCATTTAATAAAATGGGATAAGCATACCATCTGGTTTCGCACATCGCTGCCCGCGTTATCTTTACCGTCAGATTATTTTTCGGCGGTGGCATACATGCTCTTCTCCAGGTTATTGAAAAAGCCCGTAGCGGAAAAAATCAGGCAAAAAATACTTCAGTATGAAAATCAGCTCAAAACCGGAAAGTCATATTTCCCTGCAAGACGATTACCCTATGGAGCACATAAAGGCAGATATATCGACCTGGCTGCTATCTTTAATGAAATAAATCGTTCTTATTTTAATGACGAGTTGAAGCGTCCAACTCTGGCATGGAGTCGGAAAAAAGGTAAGCGCCGGCTTGGCTTTTATGACGGACTCCATCACCGTATCATCATCAATCCTCTTCTGGATAATCCGGATATCCCCGGCTTCGTGATTCGTGGTATCGTTTATCACGAAATTCTTCATATAATCCATCCGGTGGTAAACAAAAACGGACGGCGGATTATTCACAGCCCGATTTTTAAAAATGATGAAAGAAAATTCGCAGATCATCTCAAATTGGAAAGATGGTTAAAGGAAGATTTTCCTAAGCTGCTGCGAAACAGAAAACAGACAGGAAAAATTTGCTGAACTTTCCGAACAATTGTATTTATCGTAACGGGATCTCATGAGACCAAATCTCCGAATTGAAGAAGACAGTATAGATAAAAAGATGGTTGACAGAAAGCTGTTCTCACGCCTTCTCGACTATGGAAAACCATACTGGCACTGGATTTCCGGTGCAGTTGTATTGATCATTATCGGGATGAGTCTCGAAATTCTGGGCCCTTACATCACCAAAATTGCCATAGATCGTTACATCATCCCGGGAGATTTGCAAGGGCTTCTGTTCATTGTTGCTTTATATTTTGCAGTCCTGATCGGTAATTTTCTGTTTAAATATCTGCAGATTATGCTGATGCAATATATTGGCCAGAGGGTGATGCTGGACCTCCGGCAACAACTTTTCTCACATTTACAGAGATTACAACAGCAGTTTTTTGATAAAAATCCCATCGGACGTTTAATGACCCGGGTAACCTCCGATGTGGAATCCCTTAATCAGTTATTTACCGAGGGCCTGGTGATGGTATTCGGAGATCTTCTGCTCATTGGCGGCATTCTGGTAATGATGCTTTCCATCCATGCCCCGCTGGCTCTGTGGACCCTTTCGGTTGTCCCTCTCCTGCTGGTTCTGTCCTTCATTTTCCGTAAAAAAGTCCGTGAATCTTTCAGTCAAATCAGAGTATTTCTTGCCCGGATCAACGCTTATCTGCAGGAACACATCTCGGGAATAACCATTGTCCAGTTGTATAATCGCGAAAAGAAAAATTTTGATATGTTTAAATCCATCAACTGGGATCACACTGCCTCCTATATCCGTACCATATTCTACTATGCTCTGTTCTATCCGGCAGTGGAACTTCTGGGAGCGGTTGCACTGGCCATCATCATATTCAGGGGGGGATTTTACATCCAAAATGAGCTGGTGACTTTTGGAATCTTAGTTGCCTTTATTCAGTATGCCCAGATGTTTTTTCGTCCCATCAGCGACCTTTCTGAAAAATACAATATTCTGCAGTCGGCTCTGGCTGCATCTGAGCGGATATTCAAATTGCTGGATACCAAAATTGCTATAAAGAGCAGTTCCGATGGTTATTTCACCCGGGAATTAGTAAAACCGATCATCTTTCGAAATGTCTCTTTTGCATATCATGATGAAAAAGTGCTCCAGGATATTGGTCTGACCATACCCATTGGACAAAGATATGCTCTGGTTGGACATACCGGTGCCGGTAAAACTACCCTCACCCGGTTACTGGGACGTTTTTATGAAATACAGGAGGGAGAAATTCTGATTGACGGGCATGATATCCGGACATGGAACCTGCAAAATCTGCGCAGCCATATGGCGGTGGTACAGCAGGATGTCTTTCTGTTTTCAGGGACAGTAATTGAAAATATTCGTCTGGGGAAAGAGGATATTCCGGTATCGCAGGTAAAAGAAGCTGCGGAAATGGTTAATGCCCATCATTTCATTGAAAAAATGCCCGGCGGCTACGAGGCCAAAATACGGGAAAGGGGTGGAAATCTTTCGCAGGGACAAAAACAGCTGCTGGCACTGGCACGGGCTATTGTGTTCGATCCCCAAATCCTGATCCTAGATGAGGCCACTTCCAATATAGACAGTGAATCTGAATATCTGATCCAGCAGGCGCTCAAAATTGTCCTGGCAGAACGAACCGCCATTGTTATTGCACATCGCCTCTCAACAATCCAGTATATGGATCAGATAGTAGTGATGCATCACGGTAAGATACATGAGATTGGGGATCATCAGGAATTGCTGAAAAAACGTGGTCTTTATTACCGACTTTATCAGCTGCAATACAAGGATCAGGAGATGGCTTTCCTGAAGTAGTATCAGGGCGATGCCAATGGTAACAGTCTGTTATGCACCTGATCTGAGATTATAACAGAAAATTTGTAAACGTTTTTTAATTCAGGACATTTTGAGGGGAACGGTACGTCCGTTTTTTCGAAGCACCCGCCGGAAGGCCTGGCGAATTTGCTTCATATTAAAAGGTTTTTCAATGGAGGCGTCAATAATCCCATTGTTCGGGAAAAGATTTTTATCGCTCTGGTTCCAGCCGGTAATCAGAATGACCGGAACGTCACGGTTCAATTCCTTAATTTTTTTAGCGAGTTCAAATCCATTGATCCCCGGCATACTCAGATCGGTAAGAACAATATCACTGGGAGATTTTTTAAATTGTTCCAGCGCTCTTGCTGCCGTATTAACCATAACGACATCACACCCTTCCTGCCGTAACATCTCCGCCAGCGTCTCTCCCACCACATCTTCATCGTCCACCAGCAATACACTACAATGAATACTCTCGTTCTGGGGTATTTCCAGTGAATTGTCCGCCGGTTTTTCTCTGACGGCAGGCAATTCCACCATAAAAATCGAGCCTTTGTTTAGGATGGAATCAAGATAAATTTTGCCCTGATGCATATTTATGATATCTGCAGCAATACTCAATCCCAGACCGTTTCCCTTGGCTCCTTTGGTGCTGAAAAAGGGTTGGAAAATCTTTTCCTTCATTTCTTCAGGAATGCCCTCGCCGGTATCACTGAAGAAAAGAATTACCCGGTCTTTTTCCATGGTTGTCTGAATAGTTAATTTGCCCCCGCGGGGCATCGCATCCAGAGCATTGTTAATCAGATTTAAAAAAACTTCCCGAAGGGCTGCAGGATCTCCTTTTATATAAGCAGCACTACCCAGCGTCATTTTCACATCATAGGTAAGTCCCCTGGACTGTGCTTCCCGTTCAAAACGAGGCCTGGTAATCTCCACAACCTCCAGAATCAGGTCATTTATACTCAGAAGTTCGAACCTGCTGACCGGGAAATTCTGTGTTTTGATACTCTGGAGGCGTCTCACTGCCTGTGCACCATCCCCGGCGGCCTGTTCTATCATGGCAATATCCTTCAGATGAGGTGATGCCTTCAGTTTATTCTGGAGAATCTGAGCCCTGCCGGTAATAACACTCAGAATGTTATTCAGATGATGAGCGGAAGCACTGGCCAGTTCTCCGACCAGTTTCATCTTTTCCAGGTGCTGAATATAGGATTCATAGCTTTGTCTGTGCTCGGATAGCAGATCTTTTTCAATAATCTGATGTATCATCCGGTTCAGAAAATTGACTGGTTTGAGCTCCGAAGCAGAGGGAATTGCAGAGCGATTCCGGTAGGAAATAGCCAGTATTCCGTAATAGAACCGTTGAATCCTGGCAGGTATCAAAAGTAACGACTGAATCGGTTGATTTTCCAGAGCCTCATGGAAAGATTTCTGCAGAACTCCTTTTTTCTCACCCCTGGCCCAGAATAAAGGTACCGACTCCTTAAGATTGTTTTCAGAGAGATAGATAAGATTTTTCAGAATACTCTCATTGATATCAACCATTCCAGATTGGGTGCTGACCGATCCCACCAGTCTCCACCTTTCATGATTTTGGCTTCTCAGGAAGAATCCAGCCGAAAAAACACCTGGCTCCCTGGTAATTACTTTCAGCAGATCTTCCAGCAGGTTATCAGTGAGTTCTACGGAAAACGGTTGAAGATTCTGCGACTGGGGATTTTCTATGGCACTGTTTTTTTCTCTTATGTAATCATAAAGAAATATGTTTTCCATCGCCAGCGCAGTGATATTGGTGATGATGGACATAAACTGTTTGTCCTGTAGACGGAAATAGTGTTCCGGATTTTCATCCCAGATAGCCACCATCCCGAGTGTTTTTTCATGGACCTGCATCGGAGTACCCAGCCACGAACTGGCTTCAATGTTATTTTTATGAACACCCAAGGTATCACAAAAATTCTGATAATTGTTGGTTAGAATGGCTTGCTGCTGTTCAAGCGTATAGTGATACAGCGTATTGAGTTCAACCATTTCTTCCGAAATGTATTCACCATCCGGAGTTGGTTTATCGGAAAATGTTAATAGCTTTTTTTTGTTCTGCCACAGGATGAACTCAATTTTCTGTCTGGAATAAATTTTTCGAATCTCCTGGAATAATATCCTGATAATTCCTTTAAAATCTTTTGCCGCAAACAGCCTGTTGCTGAAACTGGTATAATATTCCAGCAGAAGATTGGGGCCTTCGATATTGTCCAGAAGTATATTTAAAGAAGAATAATTTTTATCACGATTCATAAATCACTGCATCATTCACTGAGATGCAGGCTGTTTTTTCAAGTAGGCCTGACCCAGTTTTACATAAATATCCGCATTCTCTCTGATTCCTTTCTTCATTTCTTCCGATACCGGTTTGGCCACTTTGGCCGGGATTCCGAATACCACTGAACCGGCCGGAATGCTGGTTCCCTCCATGACAATAGCCCCGGCACCAATAATGGAATCATTTCCAATCACACTGTTATTCAGTAAAACACTACGGATTGCAATTATGCAATTGTCTCCAACTGTTGCGCCATGCACAACAGCGGCATGACCTACAGTGACATGACTCCCAATGGTCGTGGGAACGTCTGTATCCACATGTATTACGGAATTTTCCTGAATGCTGGTCTCATCTCCAATCCTGATGGGGGCCATATCGCCTCGAATTATCACGCCATCCCACACACTGGAATAGGCACCTATTTTCACCTTTCCATAAATTCTGGCAGACGGTGCAATATATGCCGTGGGATGAATGTCTATGTCGTCTTTCAAATGAAAATCCATAGCGCCGCTCACTGTGCTCCTTCGATCTCGCATATATTAAAACTTCTTGAGAAATAAATCAAGGACAAACATTTGTTTCAATCGAAATAAAAGATTGGCAAACAGTTCTCTTTTAGTCATGGATCATACGCAAAATTTAATAACAGAATGCTTTTCGATAGTGCATCAAGACCCACAAATACATTCATACAAAGTGTTAAAATAGGTATATTTTTCCTGTTCTCATCCCGGCAAGGTTACTTCAATGTTTATCTCTAATTTTGAGCATTTCTGACCAACAGAATCAGATGATAGTTGCATTCATACAGGTAAATGATAACGGGATGGGTTCATTAAACTTATTTAAGTTTATCATTACAAAAAAAAACAATTGACCCTTCAGATTTTTCAATTATATTACAGCAAGAATAAATTATATGGAGGATATAATGAGAAAAATTCTACCATTCTTATTTGTTATTTCATTCATCCTGACAAATATCGGTCATGGACAGGTAACTTTATATAGTGAAACATTTTCTGGCGGAACACTTGACAATGACTGGTATGCCGGATTTCGTCTTGATACAATTGCCAATGTCATTGAACCATTTGCCTACACCAACGATCCGAATGGAAATGGCTGGGTGGGTAAACTTTCAACAGATCGACCGGATTCGGGGGGTGTTGCACAAAGTTACAGCGGTGACGGAACACTGTCGGATTTTTACATGGAAGCCAATATATTTATCCCCATTGGTGGGATGTTCATGGGTGCCGAATACTACGGAATAGAATTCCGAATTGATTCCAGTGGACTTACAACTGCTTATCAGCTGGTCACCAATTTTCGCTCCACCTCACCGAAAATAAGATTCCGGAAACGAAGCGGAGCCAGTCCGGTTGTTTTTAAGGACTGGTTAGCCGCAGAGATTCCGGGAGGCATTCCCGCAGATAGCGGTTGGCATAAACTGGGAGTAAGAGCAGTTGGTAATGATTTTTGGTTGTATTACGACGAACAGGAACTTCCCGGTTGTCCTTATCAGGATACAACCTCGACAGGTCTGCTCACGGAGGGTTTTATCGGGGTTTATGCTTTCATGCTCAGTTTTACCAGCTACCAGACTACCGATCTGTTTGTTGATAATGTGCTGGTAAATGATGTAGTGAACTCACTGGAAGATCCTGGTAATGTAAGCAGCACATACAGGCTTTCGCAAAATTATCCGAATCCTTTCAATCCCTCAACTTATATCTCCTTCGAAATTCCATCTTCTTCCGTGGTTCGGCTTGATGTTTACAACGCACTGGGACAAAAAATTCGGTCGCTGATCAACCAGAATATCCCGGCAGGAATTCACCGGGTATCCTGGGACGGAAAGGATGTATACGGAAATGAGGTACCGGCGGGACTGTATTTTTACCAGTTAAATGCCGGAAAATTTCAACAGGCGCGAAAAATGCTGCTGGTCAAATAAAATAATGCATCTTTTTTTGTCAATTTTTTATATAAATCCCCGGTTTAATGCCGGGGATTTTTATTATGGGGCAATAATTCAAGTAGCATAAATCGAAAGCTAATTTTGAAGAGGATTTTCTCTGCAGGGAATAAATTTATTCCAGATGATTAAAAAATATTAAAGATTTGTAAAGAGATTCTAACCTGCTTAATTCATACCGGCAGACCGGGACCACCAAGGCTCGAAAACACTAAGAATAAAGCAGGATAAAAATAAATCGGGAAATGAAATATTTGAAATCAAAAATCCTTTTTAACTCATTTATTTTAATATCTTTGTGCCTTTGTGTCAGCCCCCGGCGTGATCTTGGTGGTGATGAATTTCCCGGGCAAAAAAAAATGCAGGAGAAAATGGCTAAGTTCCAGCCACTGCCTGCACAGTTACCGGGAGGGAAGAAATGACTCAGGAACAGGAGAGCATCATTCGGGATATAGTTGGACTGGTCAAGAAATTGAACGGTGGCTTCCTGCCGGAGAATTTCGATTTTCAGCTTGAGGTGAGAAGTAAGCGGTTCAATCAGATGCGGATAACTGATGTGGGAGAGGAAAAGGATTTGATCAGAAGGTTCCGGTTGAAAATCTGATTGTTTCTGTTTTTCGGATTTATATTCGTGTAGGGTGTGAACGATCGTTCACGATGTGTGAGATTTAGTTCACAGTCACTAAATTTCAGAATTTCAGAAATCAAGGAATAACTGCATTTCTGAATTGGCATACCATTTGTAGTTTAAATAGTTGAAAACTATTGGGAATTCACGGACAGGGATGCTACGATTTTCATCTTTTTGGATGAGGAATCAGTAAGGAATGTTAGCTTGTGATACAGTAATTCAATTTTCCGGAACTGGAAGATTTCTCTTGACAAATTCAGTTGAATGGTATAAATTAAAATTAATCCAAACAGGAAGTATCCGCGAACGGTTAAAAGGGCTAATTCTTTTATCATAACCAAAAGGAATTGTGTCACATGTGCCGTTTATCGTGTCAATTTTCTCTCCATTGTCATTCTCCGCCAGGGAAAATGTTTTTGGTTTCACTTAATTATAAGCAATAATTTACATTCAGTAGTGCCAACAAAAGATATACAAGGAAATTACTCCAATGAAACAAGTATTATGCAGAATATGGATCCTAATAGCTGTTCTCACTCTTTCCTGTGAGAAAAATCCCACCCAGATAACCAATGCACCGAATCCACCGCGGGAGTATGAATGGACACTGGATACCCTCTCGGTACCCAATGCATTTCAATTGATGATGGTTGATGTCTGGGGAAGTTCTGCTGATGATGTATACGTGACGGGATTCAGTAGCGGAGCCCGGGGCAAGATGTTCCATTACGACGGAAGCTCCTGGGAAGCGGTGAAACTGCATGTTGTGGAAGGCGGTCCTTTCCCGAATATATTAGAATTTAGAGCGATATGGGGTTCTTCGTCCAGTAATATTTATGCTGCCGGAGCCAAAAACGGTGATAGCTTAAATATATTCCTAAGTTTTTTAATTCATTATAATGGTCAGCAATGGTCTGAAATTCCAACAAATGGAAAACTCCTCCAGGCAATTTGGGGTTCTTCTCCCTCTGATATCTGGACAGGAGGTATCGAAGGAACTCTCCTTCATTTTGACGGGACTGTTATTCAACAATATCCGCTGCCGGACAGTATCTGGATAAAAAGTATAAAAGGGTTTTCAACGGATGATGTATATGCGCTGGCTTATAGTATTGGTGATTTTACCCGTCTTACCTTTTATGTTTTCCATTGGGACGGACAGACATGGGATCTTCAGAATAAGTATGTGGATGTTATTGAGCCTCCCACTTTCGGTGCTTTTGCTTTAGAAATTATCGGAGAGGATATTTATTCGGTCGGGTATGGCGGGTTATTTCGCAAAAACAGGAATGATTCCACCTGGCAGAATATTTTCGGCAGTTCAACTTTATTATTCGGAATATGTGGCAGTTCACAGGATAATATGTTTGTTGTGGGCAGAAACGGCCGGGCATACCACTTTAACGGAATTGACTGGTATCGCTATCCAGAGATCGCCTACTCAGATATCGAGTACTCCTGTTGCTGGACCGATGGAAAAGAGTTATTCATTGTTGGGGATAATGTTTCGAAATCGTTTGCCTTACATGGCAGATAAGCTGTTTAAGTTTAAATTTATTTTCAAATCCAAGGGGGTGTAATTTGAAATTATTTTTTAACCTCTTCATCAATATTTTAATTGTACACAGCTTTCTTTTTTCCCAAGATTATCCGGAGAGTCATATTCCTGCAGCGCATGATATAACTCATAGTAGTGGCAGTATTTGTCATGGATATGCCATGGGCCGGGCGATGGGGAAAACTTCAGGAGATGCATTTTGTGATCCTGTTACGACTTATAACAATCAGATTGACCAGAATTATTTTACTCTAATAGATGACCCAACTTTAAATGGAATTCAGGCAGGTGATATTATAGGTTGGGGAGCTTATGGATCCATGCATTCTGCTTATGTTGTGTCTGTTCCAAATCCGTTATATAATATTGGGAATATTAGGGTAGACCAGATTCCATATCCCGGTGGGTCAGAAGAAACGAATATCCTTTTGAGTGATGTAATGGAAATACATGGGAATCCTATCGGATACTATGAGGGAAATAGAGGTCTTACAATCCGATTTACATTTCGCAATAGTTTTGAAAGCGGATATTTAGAATATAAAAACGTGACAAAGCCAAACTGGTTAACAGTAAATCATGCTGAGAGTAAACTGTTAGCAAATGGTAGCACCCAAGAAATTAAAGCCATTGATAATCAGGAATATCCATCTGGTTATATGCAGCGGTATAGAAATTGGATAAGGGATAAATGGGATGTCGGAGCTCAAAATCCAATATCTGAAGTCGTTGATGTATCCAGAACATTCACTGCAAATTTTTCTACTGAGTTTAATGTTGAATTCCGAAATGATTTTGGTGGATCCGGAGGTGGCCAAATCAAAATTGACGGGATTACGAGAACCGCTCCTTATGTGGCCAAAGTATTGCAATCAAATCCAGAGGTTACTGCAGAGGCATTGAATGGTCAAAATATAAATGGAATTATCTATAATTTTGATCATTGGCAGGATGGAATAACCACCAATCCTCGACTCTTTACCGTTAATGACCATGCGATTTTCACTGCTTATTACAAAGCAGAACTTCATGTTCAAATCGATGGACCCCTGTATTTAGAGCCCTATGAAGTTGATGTATTCACTGCAAATCCTGGGGGTGGTAGTGGGACATACATCGATTATATATGGTGGAAGCGAAATGATTCTGAACTCTTTGGAATGGAAGGGGGGATCATTCCCTTCGCTCCTCCCCCAGGTCAATGGGTTCGTATGTCAATGTGGGATGGTCAGCAATCAGTGGAAACGGGTGCACCGTATGATTTCAGTTTGAAATGCCAGGTAACTGACTCTGAATATCATACGGCTATTGATGTACATTCTGTTTATGTCTTGGGTGGTCCGGCAGACCAAGATCACATTATAAGCAATGCACTAATATCATCAGTTCCTTCAAATTATTTATTAGAAGCCAATTATCCAAATCCCTTCAATCCATCGACTAATATTACTTTTGGACTTCCCAGAGATGAATTTGTTGAAATGAATGTCTTTTCATTAACTGGTCAAAAAGTAAGAACGTTGTTCAATGGTTTTCTGGAGAAAGGGTATCATACCGTAACCTGGAACGGCGTGAATGAGAACGGCTCTCCCGTATCTGCCGGTATTTATATCTATGAATTGAAAACTGGCGACAAACGCTTAGTTAAGAAAATGTTTTTGATGAAGTAATTTCGTCAGGATTCACGAAAGAGCCCCGTTCACTGCGGGGCTTTTTTATTTATGAACAGAGGAAAATTTGTGAGTGAAAGGATTCAAACCTGATAATGCCGGGGATTTAATCATTTAGCTGCTGACAGGTTTAAGAAATATGTGTTTCAATAGAAGGAATGTATCAGAGGGACGTGAGGAAACGCAGCTGATCAAGAAATTCAGGTTAAAGATATAGATTTACCATAGCTCCCCGCACCCCGAAAGCCCTGTTACCAAGAAAGGAAGCGGGGCTTTGCTTTATTTACTCCCGTGCAATAATATTGTGATCCGCTTCTTTTTTTCTTGACAAATTCGACAGCAATATGTAATATACATATAATTATTAATTTTCCATAAAAGCCGCATCCAGACTCCAGCCATAGCCATGGCCTGTAAGTGACATAGGGGAGTCTTGGTGCGGCTGAAGCGCCAATCGTTATAGTAATATAATAAAAGGAAGAGAAAAATGAAAAAATTTGTCGCATTTCCTGTAATCATTTTAGCTATATTTTTTTTGAATATAGATTTGTTTGGTCAATCAGGACAAGACTCAACTTATAATTCATTAGTAAAAGGTTCATGGTCTCTCCAATTTAGAATATCAAGTAATTTTACCTTGAGTTCATTTCTCGGCAGTAATATCTCTGCCAAAACTCATTTGGCTCCTAAACATGCCATTCGCTTTGGAATAAGTCTTTATGGGTACGAGAGAGATACAGATAAAAAGAGCTCTACCCAAAATGATGTCCATGAATCATCAAGTGAATCTCAACAAGAAGATAGAATTACTACTGAAATATCAACCCAATATTTATTTTACTCCAGACCCGATAAACGTATTAACATTTTTTACGGACTCGGTCCATTTATCAATTATTCCAGTAGGAATTTTGAGCGACAACATGGTCCGAATCTAATCGATACATTAGATGCACAATATTCCACAATGATATCAGATGAGAGCTGGAGTATGGGTTTATTGTTTTCAATTGGAATAGAGGTGTTTTTCACAAGGTATCTTAGTCTGACTGGAGAATATGGTACATCACTTTACTATCAGAAAACCAATCGAGATGATAAAACTGATGTTTTATATCACACAGGTGAAACGGCAAATTACCAGGATAATTATGACATTACGAATTATTATTTGCATGATAATGCAGTCAAATTTGGAGTATCTGTATATTTTTAAAAAAACAAATTATTCTAACCGGCACTTGCAGCCGACCGGGAAGGGCTGTGCGGCTCTGAACGGCTCAGCTCCAAATGAGGTAAGCGACAGCAGACGTTTGTGCGTCCAGGCGGCTGAAGCGCAATTCGTTAGCTGTTGCAGAGGACAGCTATAACCTAAAACAAAATTTAATCTGTCATGATGAAACATATTGTCACATGGGATGATCGGTTTGGTTAACTATTATTTATTATTAAAGTATAGATATTAATTTTGCCTGACAACTTAAAATTTAAATTTTGGAGGGAATCAAATTATGAATAGAAAAACATTCATTAAAACCATAAGTGTTGCTGCTTTAGCCCCATCTATAATAATAAAAAAAGTATATGCTACTTCTTCATGGAAATTAAATCGAGAAGAATGTATAGGATGTGAGGAATGTGTTGCAGAAGCACCAGAATGTATTACAATTGATGAAGATGATAAGGCTGCTTTTTTAAATGATCATGCTTCTGGAGGTCCTGTATATCATTATGGTTGTGGATTCTACGACCAGATGTTTGCAGCAAAAGACGCTTGTCCACTTGATTTAATTGAAGAAATTGGTAAATAATGTCAATGGCTCAAGAAGAAATTAAACATTTCTATTCTTGAGCCATTTAAAAAGGTCAAGTAATGAACAATAAAGACATATTTGTATTCTCTTTTAGTGAAATCAAATCCAACTTACTGAGGTCCACCCTGGCGGTGCTAAGTGTTATCGTGGGAATTTCTGCTTTTATTTCGGTGGTTTCGCTAAGCGAGGGCATGAACAAAAAGTTAATGGAAACGATAGAGCGATTGGGAGGCTATGACCTCTTCGAGATCCACCCCTCCAGGAAAAACATAACTATCGAAGGAGATGATATAATACATAAATACGAAATTACGGAGCAACTCATTTTTAATTTGAACAAACGGTTCAGCGCCGTATTCGCGCCGGTCATTTTCGGTCCTAAAATAAATCTGTCTGACGATAATTTGGTCTCTGTCCACGGTGTTTCACCCGAATACTTTGATATTTTCAGCCATGAATTAGATGAAGGGCGGCTCATACACCCTGTCGATGTGGAAAACAAACATAATGTCATCCTGATAAACGAGAAAATAAAAAAAGAAAAGTTTGCGGTCAGCGATGTTACCGGCAAGTATTTGACTCTGTCTGGCTTCCGGTTTGAGGTGGTCGGTGTTATTGATGGCCATCGAGCCTATATACCCATAACAACGATGGCACAAAAAATTCAGGATGTCAGGCCCATTCGGGATGTGTACGTTAAAGTCGGAAATTACAAAGAAATGGACAGCCTGATGGAGAATGTGCGAATTTTTCTGGACCAATGGACAGGTGAATCAGGTTTGTTCCGATTTACTATTCCCAGCAAAAACCAGGAGAAATTTTATTCTCTGGAAAAAACATATACCAGATTTATTATGATAATTTCAATCTTTATACTTCTTGTTGGCGGCATCGGAATCATGAATATAATGCTGGCTTCGATTAAGGAACGCATACGGGAAATCGGGATTAAGAAGGCAATCGGTGCAAAAAATACCCATATTTTTTACCAGTTTCTGATAGAATCGGTACTGATATTTCTTGTTGGTGGTGTTATTGGAATGATACTTGGAATCACAAGCGTTAACGTAATAACCGAGAAAATATTGGTAAATTTTATTTCAGGAAAAACCGAGCCTGCCATGTCACTCAAAGTTATTCTTGCACCGCTTCTGGTTTCGATAGGAACCGGGCTGGTTTTCGGTTTGTATCCGGCAGTGAAGGCTTCCCGAATAGCCCCGGTAAATGCACTAAGATATGAATGAGGATTGATATTTTTATGAATGTTTTCCGGTTCAAAACATCACCATTTTTTTTACTGCTGAGTCTGTATGTTCCTAATATATCTCCGCAGGAGCACCAAATAATAAACCTGAACTTTTTAATCGAGTCTTTCCTGAACAACAGTCCAGCGTACAAATACACAAAATTGGAGTTCGAAAAATCCAGGCAACAGTTTAGTGCAGCAACCGCTTTTAAATATCCCAACATTGAATCAACCTTCAGTTCTCCCTACGCATTTTCGAAAGGTGAAAATGAAGTGTTTTATTCCATAGAAAATGAATACCGCCTGGTTAGCAGGAATACCCACATTTACATGCCGAGTTTTTCAGTCCGCGCCAATTATTATCTGCCTATAGACGGCAAACTGTCTTCCTCGGCTGGTGTGTATTACAACAGCTTTCTGTCGAATTTGAGCGGGGATCGAAAACGATTAAATACTTTTGTAGATATTGACTATGAACAGCCGTTGTTCAGAAAAAATCATTATTCCCTGGACTCGAAAATTGCTGAAATGGAATTCAGAAAATCAGAATTACGGTTTAATTCTGAACGGAATGAATTAATAACAAACGTGATTGACCGGTTTTATATTGTTCTTCAAGCTCAGCAGAAATATGAGTTGCTGAGAAGCCAGCTCAGGCAAAAAGAATTAACCCATAATTTTATGAAGGATAAATACAAACTGGGTAAGATAAGCGAACTCGAATTTCTTCAGGCCGAAATTAACTACAAAAACAGCGAGCTGAATGTCCTGAATCAGAAGGAATTGTTGGAGAACGAAATGACCGGTCTCTGTTTGATGATCGGAATTTCACCAGATACCTCGTATCGCTGTTCCGCTGAGTTGAAAATGGAATCTTTCGACCTTTCACTGGAGGAATGTCTCAACATCGCAATCTCAGGCAATCCGGAAATTTCCGTTGCAATGCTAACAAAAGAAATAAGCAACCTAAGAATTCAAAAATCGGCTTCTGCGGAAGGTTTAAATCTAAGTTTTGTTTCTTCCATTGCTTTTGATAACCGGCGAGACTATCTGCCTGTAATATCCGATAGTCGGTTTTATGACTGGAGCGTCGGCCTGAGGGCTTCTTTGCCGCTATGGGATGGTGGTAAAAACAGCGCGGAAAGAAAATCGGTGCAAATTGTTCACCGGCAGGAAGAGATCAACCTGAAGGCAATGAGAAATTCGCTTATACAAAACATAAAAAAACTTTATTCCGCTATCCGGTTTGAAAAAAACAGAATTGACATCCTGAGTAAAAAAACGGATCTCACCTGGAAGGCACTGCAGCTTTCCCGTCGTTTGCATGAGGCCGGCCGGCTGAACATGCGGGATTTACTTGAGAGTGAAATCAACGCAAAACAGGCAGAGATCGATATCTTGAATTCCATCATCAATTATAATAAAAATGTTAATACACTAAAACTTGAAACCGGTATGGATTTTGCTTTATGAGGACCAATAAGACAAAAATATTCATCTTTATTTCTATCTTTCTGATATTAGTTACTATCGTATTTTTCTCGAATAATCCCGAAGTAAATTCCAAGCAGATTAAGACAATCCGGATTGCCAGAAATTCAATTACAAAAAAAATACTATTCGAAGGAAGTGCACTGCCTTACAAAATGGTGGATGTCAAGCCAAATATCTCCGGCGAAATTGTCAGGATTCATTTTAAGCCCGGAGACGTTGTGAAAGAGGGAGAAGTTCTGGCCGAAATAAAACCGGACCCGGGTATTCTCCTGGAGCTTTTTACAAAAGAAAATGATCGCTGGAAAGCCGAAACGGACTACTTCAAAGAGAAGAAAATGTATGATGATTTATTGAAACTGCATGAAAAAAAGTATATATCTCCGGAAGAATTGCAGGAGGCAAAACGCCAGTACGAAACCGCCGAAAGGAAATTCAGGTATTCTCAAAAGAGCACCGAATTTTACCGGAAGAAATACGGGCTCGATTCAATCGATACCGACCAACTTATTAAGAGTAATTCCGTTATCAGAGCCCCCATCAGCGGTACGGTGCTGCGGAATTTCGTCAATACCGGAGACTATTGCAAATCGGCGCTCTCGCAGTACGCTGAAGGCACTACTCTGTGTATCATCGGTGATTTGTCCAGTTATATAGTAAACCTGCGTGTGCCTGAATCGGATTTGGGGGCGATTTTCCAGGGACAAGGAGTAGCTGTTTATACAAAAAATCAGATGCGCCCGGACAGCGGTTTTGTCGATCAGTTATCGCCTATGGGGAACATCGAATCACAACCGATTACCTTCGATTTCAGCATTTTTTTTACACCGGTGAATGCCCGCTACCGGCCGGGAAGCACAGTTACTGTAGAAATCGTACTAAAGCATCGGGAAAATATTCTGACAGTTCCGGTCGGCGCCATCGTGATTCAAAACAGGAAAAAATTGGTTTATGTGAAAGAGATGGATAAATACTCTAAACATGAAATATCTATCGGGATTTCGGATAATCATAAAGTAGAGGTGACAAAAGGCCTAAATTTAGATGATGAAATAGTTATTGAACCAGGGCTATTAACAGAAAAATAGCTTATAACAATATAATTTGTTGGATTTAATAAAAGCAAAACAGTAAATTGATTTTCTAAGTCAAATAAATAGCTAACGTGTTAAGGCATGGAACGAAGCGTGCCGAGTTTCCATGCCGGTGTTGGACAAGCCCGTAAGTGGAAGCGGGTTTATTTGCAATTTGAATACGTCTTTATTTTGATTTGAAAATAAAAAGTGGGGTTGTTTTTTTCAGATCAAAGCAGACAAAGGCCTTCTGGAAGTGCTTACATAAAATACCGTGAGCGGTGCCGATGAAGTTTATCTGAAAGTTAGCGTAAAGGTACCCGAAGGCATTTCCGCGAA
>JAFGSO010000284.1 GCA_016934605.1 Calditrichota bacterium
ACTGTAACGTATAACTGTCCGACTCATAGGTTGACTCCTCCTGGGTTAATTTGAAAAAAACTGTCAACCTATTTCAGGACGTAAGATTTTATCCCTTGTCCCTTATCCCTTATCCCTTATCCCTTATCCCTTATCCTAATTTCTATGCCCCCCCCCACCTCCCTGGCTATTAATAATACAGATTAAAGATTATCACTCACCTAGACCTATAAAAGCCGGTATTTTTTCATTTTTCGCCACAGGGTGGTTTTATCTATTCCCAGAGCCCGAGCTGTTTTCCCCCGATGACCATTGTATTTTTTCAGATTGCTGATGATCATGACTTTTTCAGCATTCTTCAGCGGAGAATCACTGCTTTCCCTCATGGAAGGATCTTCAACATTCTCTATGGTTAACCACAGCCTTTCGGGCAAATATTCGGTCTCAATTATTTCACCGTGACCCACCACAAAAGCATGCTCCAGCACATTCTCCAATTCTCTGATGTTTCCCGGCCACTGGTATTTTTGCAATATCCGGAAAGCATTGGGAGAAATGCTGTCAATATTTTTATTGAACCGTTCCCGGAAATTTTTGAGAAAATAATTCACCAGATGCGGAAGATCCTCCATCCGTTCCCGCAATGGGGGCAGCGCAATATTGATAACATTGACCCGATAAAACAGATCTTCACGGAAACGCCCCCTGCTGACCTCACTTTCCAGATTTTTATTGGTGGCAGCAATAATTCGGGCTTTCAAATCCAGTGTTCTGGTGCCCCCCACACGTTCGAATTTGCGGCTTTCAAGCACCCGTAATAGTTTAACCTGGATCGCCGGCGAGAGATCGCCAATCTCATCCAGAAAAAGAGTACCTTCTCCCGCCATCTCAAAACGTCCCGGTTTGGTCCGGATGGCTCCGGTGAAGGCTCCTTTTTCATGGCCGAATAATTCACTCTCCAGCAAAGTCTCCGCAAATGCACTGCAGTTCACCGCCATAAAAGGACAGGGTTTCCGTTCGCTGTTCACGTGAATGGCCCTGGCAACCAGCTCCTTACCCGTTCCGCTCTCTCCGGTGATTAAGACGGTACTCTCGCTTTGAATCACATTTTCCATCAGCTGGTAAACCCGTTGCATGGGTTTACTGTTGCCGATGATGTTCTGAAACTGAAAATTTTCTTTTAAATGACTGCCCAGATTCTTGATTTCACTGATGTCCAGAAATGTCTCCACCGCACCGATATGGTTTTCCTCTCCATCATAAAGTGGTGCCGAATTGACCCGGATGGGGACTTTTCTGCCGTCTTTGTGATGGATGATAAGCTCCTCAGATGTTGCCGGTTTTTGCTGATTCATGGTTAATTCCATGTGACAGCCGGAATGGCATATGCCGGATCCAAAAATTTCCCAGCATTTTCTGCCGATTGCTTCCTGAACGGAATAGCCCGTAATCCGTTCGGCAGCGCGATTGAAGGAGGTGATGTTCCATTCTCTGTCAATAGTAAATGTGCCTTCCCAGCGACTGCGGAAAATAGCTTCCAGCTTTTTCTTCTCATCCAGAATTTCACGGCTTTTTTCCTGCAGCGCCTGAAACAGAGAGATCATTTCCCTGGTATTGCGGAAAACCAGAATAATACCAATAATGCCCTTCTCCGGCTGTTCAATGGGAGTAAAAGAAGCCAGAAAATTCCTGGTATTTCCGTCTGCACATTTTATATCGACAGGCATATTCGTCAGCATTTTTCCTTCATTTAAGGCACTATCGATGACTGACGCGTTTCCGACTGAATCTTCAAACAGAAAATTAACATCTTTGGAAATGATATCATCGAAAGAATAGCCGGTTAAACGCTCGGCAGCTTCATTGAAGGCGATAATTTTTTTATCTCTGTTGAAGGCCGCAATCCCATCGGGGACGGCACTGGAAAAATCTTTTAACTGTTCAAGGGTATGTTCCATTTTTCCAATCTTTATATCATAAAAACTCAGGCCTAAATTAAACAATTAAGACCATATGTGACAATGAGAAATATATTATAAGCTGGGAATGAACAGGTGGATGCCATTTTTATTTCTATGGAGCTTCTCTAAAAAAATAAATGAAAATTCCATCTATAAATTTACCAATTACCTGTTTGTCAGATATTTTGGGTTATTTAAAAAATTCTGTTCCATTTCACAGAGATAAAGCGAATCGACCCTTAAGGTCTGAATGCCAGTCTTTCATTCAGGATATAGGTGTCCGGACCCTTTGATATCTGGTCCGATGTGTGTGGAACCGTTGTAAATTAACTGTTGCAAAACCTTTTATGATCTTTTAAATTTTCACGCTTAACAAAGCCCCGGTAGCTCATCAGCAGGATAGAGCATCGGATTCCTGATCCTCTCCTTCCACTCGTAAGTTCAATAAAAACAGGCACTAAAGAATTGGCAAAAATCAGCCTCAAAAATTAACTTAACGCACTGAAAACGCACAGTTTACCCATAATTCCGCACAGCAAACAGTGGCAATAGAATGGCAATTTTGGGCACCTGTTTTTATATATTTTTTGAGGGAAGAGTGGGGGAGGTCATGTTCAGACTAGAACAAGATATTTTAGAGCTTTTCAGATAAAAAATCCCGCATCTAAAAATTTAAGTAC
>JAFGSO010000285.1 GCA_016934605.1 Calditrichota bacterium
AGATTGCTCCATGCTGTGGCAGAAAATCCGCGGCTATGTAAACACATTCATCTGCCACTTCAGGCCGGGAATACGCGAATTCTTGACAAAATGAACAGGACATATTCAAAGGAAGAATATCTCGCCCTGGTGGACGATATCAGGGCACATTTTCCTGCCATGGTTATCACAACGGATGTAATTGTGGGATTTCCCACAGAATCCGATCAGGAATTTGAGGATACTTTCCAGGTGATGGAACGGGTCAGATTCGATGCTGCATTCATTTTCAAATATTCAGAGCGAAAAGGAACAATTGCTGCCAGACGTCATCCGGATGACATACCGGAGGAGGTAAAAAAAGAACGAATTATCAGGCTGAATAATCTGCAGAATGAGATATCTTTGCAGAAAAACAGGGAACATATTAACCAGATTCATGAAGTTCTGGTGGAACAGGAAACAACACGGAAATCTCCGGAAGACTACCAGGGACGTAATGACGGAAATAAGATTGTTATTTTTCCCAAAGGGAAAGTCAGAAAGGGAGATTTTGTCCGGGTACGTATTACCGATGCCACCGCACACGTTCTGAAAGGCGTACTGCAATAACAGCCGGTCTCAAATCTTTCCGATATTCAAGTAACTAACCTCCTATTTTCTACTGCTAACTTCAGGGGAGGTAATTATCACAGAGAGCGGTGAAAGCAGATACCTGTTGTTCTTCCCATTCCCGGGAGAAATTTAATTCCGAGGCTACCAGTCTGGCCACAAGCGGAGCTGCTTCTCGGCTGGCTCTGGTGTCCAGCAAAAGAGAGCGGGTGCGGCGGGAAAGAACATCTTCAACGGTCCTTGCCATTTCTTTCCGCACCGCCTGTATCACCATAGCCTGATTATAGGGCAGCTTTGCGTGAATGAGGTTCCCCAGATCGGGATCTTTCCTTATAAGCTCACGAATTTCTGAAATATCGGTGCCATAAGAGCCAACAGGCTCGGATGGAAAGTCGTTGTTTTCCCAACCGTGTATCTTCAAGTTCCTGGTGGGGCATGGTTTCTCGGATAATCCGCCCACCATCTGTGCCTGGTCGATGGTATCCTCCGCCATTTTGCGATAGGTTGTCCATTTCCCTCCGGTTATGGTGATGAGGCCACTATCGCTGACAAACAGGAAATGATCACGGGAAATTTTTGCAGTTTTTTCGTTTGAGTCTAAATTAACCAGAGGACGAATTCCGGTGAACACGCTTAAGATGTCGTTCTCTGCAGGATCCCTGGTAAGGTATTGAGCAGCATGTTCCAGCAGAAAATTTATCTCCTCTTCGCGCGGCCGCGGCTCAAGTGTTGGATTCTGAATGGGTGTTTCAGTTGTTCCGATGATTACTTTTTTGTACCAGGGAATAGCAAAGAGTACCCTACCATCTGACGTATGGGGAACCATTATGGCAGAATCACCAGGAAGGAAATCATTGTCCAGAACAATATGAATACCCTGACTGAGTGTAAGAAAATCGGGATTGTCCGGTTTATCCATTTTTACCAGCGAGTCGGCGAAAATACCGGTGGCATTGACAATCGCTCTTCCGTGAATTTGGTATTCTTTCCCTGATTCCTCATCTCTGGCCACAACACCTCCGATAAGTCCTCCCTTCTTGATCAGACCCGTCACCGGCATATAGTTGATGATGGTCGCACCGAGCTCAGCGGCCGTCTGAGAAAGGTTGATAATCAACCGGGCGTCATCGAACTGGCCATCGTAGTAGATGATACCACCCTGCAGTTCATCCGGCTCCAGCGTTGAAATTCTATCCAGTGTTTGTTCTCGGGACAGACGACGGGAAGGTCCCAGGCCGAGTTTACCGGCCATCATGTCGTACACTTTTAATCCGATTCCATAAAACGGACCACTCCACCAGTCATATGCCGGAACAATGAAAGCCTGATTATGAACCAGATGCGGTGCATTCTGAATCAATAGACCTCTTTCATGAAGGGCCTCCAGTACCAGACTGATATTTCCCTGCTGGAGATAGCGAACTCCCCCATGAATCAGCTTGGTACTCCTGCTGGATGTACTTTTGGCGAAGTCGTGCTGTTCAAGCAGCAGAACGGAATACCCACGTGAAGCAGCATCAACCACCGCCCCCATTCCGGTGGCACCTCCACCTGCAATGATGATGTCCCATATTTTATCTTTTTCCGGAAGACGATCTACCATTTCGAATCTGTTCATATCCCTGCCTGTCATTTTGTGGTATAGTAATGGATTTTTTGGTGTATTGATTTTGACTCAAATAGTGAATCAGATATTGATATCGGAAAGCTGGCGGTTTTTTTCAAAGTATTATTCTGTAAATGTTTTATTTTCTTTTTACTGCTCCAGACTGTGGATTCTGTACCAATTTCAGTCAGCTCAAGTCTGATTTTATAAACAATAACATTCTGGTTTTCCGCTGTATCGACGTGAGAATCGATAGTCCCCTGCAGCAGAAAATCTGCTCCCATTTTCACAGCCCACTTTTTCAATGTGTCGGTTGGGACGGAATAGGGCTGATTATGCTTTTGATCTTTCAGCAGTTCCCGGTCACTCGCAGCTGTAACTGTTTTTACCTTTCGCGAACTGTTAAGAGAATCTTCAAGGTACTTTGTAAACAGTGCCGTATTTACAAACTGACCGCTCTCGTTGTGTATTTCATCCACAAAGAATTCCGGTGTACTAAGAGAGCGTATCACATAATCTTCAAGCCAGGTATGAGATAACATATCCTGAACCATGGCATTGGCAGTATCTCGTAAATCATTATCGTTTAATCTACTGCTGAAAGCTGTCAGGCTATCAGAAGTAACCGGGGTTATCTTCCTTTTCGGGTCTGCACAATCATATAACGAAAAAATCATTATAATCTGCAGAAAAATTAGAACAATAAAGTAAAATAATTTGTTCTTCATTCTTTTTCAGAATTGATGTTCATACCGGAACGAAACTTAATAAAAATTCCACTAACTTCCAGGGAGTTTTTTGAAATGCATTTTCCGGGCCGCAACTTATCAATAAAGCAGGATAAATTACATAAATAAATCCACAATCCTTTTCAGGATCCAGAATTCAGGAATCAGGACATAAGAGTAACTCTTTTCCCTTATACCATATACCATATACCATATACCTTATACCATATACCTCATATCATAGTCTGTCCCATCCGCCTTGTTTTCACCCGAAACCTCAGGGTAAAAAATACTGCTGCAATGGTCAGTCCTGTTAGTAAACCGATCCAGATTCCCGCTGCACCCAGTCCTGCGACGAATCCCAGAACATATCCGGTCGGGAATCCCACAATCCAGTAAGCG
>JAFGSO010000029.1 GCA_016934605.1 Calditrichota bacterium
GCTGCGCTTTGTGGAAATTTCTCCAACAACCACTGAGGATGCAAAATATTCACTGTCTCTGAATGTATCTGATTTGGAAGTTGCATTGCAAATAGCGGCAGCAAAAGTCTGTCAAGCAGAAATGATTCTCACCAGAAATATTAAACATTATAAGGATAGCCCTGTTTTGGTGCAAACACCTGAAATATTCTTGAAGTCATGGTCAAATAAGAACGATTTCAATCTGTAAGGATGATATGAGGCTTGACAAAAGGCGTATCAGTTTACGAAAAAAACCGGCGCATAAATTTACGAATTTTGTCGGATGGTTTATCTAGTTTTTTTCATGAATTTCGCTTTCCAGCAAATGCATTTTTCTCTTTGACCAATATGGATGGAGGAGAAGATGCATCAGCGTGTCAAATGGAAAGTGATTTCCACCAAAATATGGAAATTTTCCGTAAGGATGCCTGTGACAAAAATTCCCCATACCCGGTTAAAAAATTATGGGGCGGCATACCCGTTCATTACAGGAGACGTTCCGCATTTTATTTTCCCTGCACCTCTCAAATGATATTTAAGTCTTGCATGCCTGCTTATATATATGTATAATTAGTCTATACATTTATAAAGGGAATGAAATGAAAGCATCGGTCGTTGATTTAAGATATAAAATGAACGAGGTTCTGAAAGCACTGGATCGGAATGAAAAAATTAAAATACTGTATCATGGCAAAATACGGGGCATTATTTCTCCTGCACCAACATCGGATAAAGGGAAAGTCAAGGATCATCCTTTTTTTGGGATGTCCGTAAATGAAACAATCCCCGTAAATCAGGTGATGGAAGATCTCCGAGGATCACGTTATCGTGATATTTGATACCGATATATTCATATGGGTACAGCGCGGTAACGAAAAGGCTGCCGATCTGATTGAATCAGATGATCAACGCTGTCTATCGATACAGTCGTATATGGAGCTTCTGCAAAATGCCAAAAACAAGACCCAGCATAAATACATCAAAGGTTTCATAAAGGATTTCAATTTTACAACTCTTCCTTTTACCGAAAATATCGGCCACCGGGCGGCAATTTATTTAGAAGAATATACCCTTGCATCCGGGATAAGGGCCGGAGATGCTATTATTGCAGCCACTGCAGTCGAAAACAACTTAACTTTAGTCTCGAGCAACTATAAACATTTTAAGGCAATAAAGGATCTGGATTTCAAAAAATTTAAGCCGTGAGTTCGCCGCACCCTTTCATTTTTTTTACCAGCTGTGATTCTATTGTATGGCAATGAATTCCAAAATCCGGGGTATCATAGTGGAAAGTCATGACTATTACCTCCTGGGGGATATTGTCAATTGGAGCGGTTCGCTGCAGGACACCCGCTATACTTCACCGGAAAGAAACGTGACCGCGGCACCGGATTGCATTATTTAGGCGCCAGATATTATGAAAATTAGTGCTGAAATTAATTGATACTCAGTAAAATTCCGGCATAAGTCTGATGAAAGAAGGCTTTCTGATTGCATATTTCAATCCTGAATTCACGATTCATAATTGCAGCAAGAGGAATAATTTATGAACGAAAAAGAACTTGCCAAAAATCTCATTGATACCTTGCCCGATGATTGCACTTTAGACGATATTATTCACGCCCTTTATCTCAGAATTAAGATTGAAAAATCAGAAAAAGAAATTCGTGAGGGGAAAGGAATCCCGCATGAGGAGGCCAAAAAAAGATTACAAAAATTGTTCAGGTAATATGTTTCCTCTGTGCTGACAGATATAAAATTGTTCGCCTGATTTATCAGCAGACAAAAAATTACTCGAAAAAGAGAGACATTACGCCAAAAAAAACGGCACATCGCTGAATAACCTGGTGAGAGAGTATCTGCAAAAATTAGTAAACGATTCAGAGGTTAATTCCGCAGCTGATGAATTTGAACATAACGCCATGACTTACGCCGGCAGATCAGAACCTGATTTCAGGTTCAATCACGAATATATTTATGACAGGAATAAGTGATGGAAAAATCATTTATTGATACCATTATCATCATCTATGCTCATGATAAAAAAGATCCCCAAAAGCAGCAAAAAGCAATCGCATTACTGAAATCTGTGATGCAAAACAGAAGCGGAATAATATCTACCCGGGTATTGCAGGAGTATGCCTTTTTGGCCATCAAAAAATTAAAGCAGGCACACGGAGTGGTCATAAGACAAGTCAAACTTCTGGAAACACTGGAAGTCATAAATCAGTCTGCCGATCAGATATGCAGAGCCGTCGAAATAATGCATTCCTATCAGATCAATTTTTGGGATTCCTGCATCATCAGCAACGCCGAGCAGGCCGATTGCTCAGTTATCTTTTCTGAGGATTTAAATGCCGGTCAATTTTATTCGGGGATTAAAATTGTAAATCCGTTTGTTAGCTGATAAAAATCGGCCAGTTTATAATACTATCTCAATAACCTTTCATGCAGAATATCCGAGAGGTCCCTTCTCCCATCCAGGACGCAATGTATAAATACGTTTTTATCTGATATCTGATAGATGATACGGTAAGATTTCAGGTGTATTTCCAGATAAGTGAATACAGAGATTCTCTCCAGCTCTGGCGGAACATGGCCGCAATGAGCCAATTCCGCCAGACTCATATATTTATCTTCGAGCTGATCGATTAACGTGTCGGCTCTGGAAGTAGAATCGTTGAGAGCAATAAATCTGTAAAGGGCAACAATATCCTGCTCTGCATCCTTCAATATGAAAACCCGATATTTCATTTCTTATTATGAATTTCATTGATTTTGGCTCGAATATCCCTGAAAGACACGTCGATCGATTTGAATTCCTTCTTTTTCATACTATTACTGCTTAACGCCAGCATTTTTAACAACGCCAAACTATCCTGCATTTCCTCATAAACTTTAATATCCTGGACAACTACCTTGGCTTCACCGTTCTGGGTGATAACCAGGGTTTCCCGGTTCTGAAAAACTTCCCGAACAACTTCCGAAGCATGGGTTTTTAAATAGCTGATCGGTTTGATGGCTTTGCTTGGTTTCATGATTTTCCCTCCATATATTACGACCAAAATATAGTCAGAATATTGGTCGCATCCAAGAGTAATTTTTGATTTCTATATTCAAATTTATAATTTTGAGGCAAAAATGACAAAGAAAATGATCGAAGCAACTGTTGAATAATCATAAAACTTTATTTTGAAAAAAAATGATAGAATTCAAAATAAAAAAATACAGGAGTCATTCCTTTTCAATTTCTTTATTACCTCATCATGATCAACCGTTTTTTCATCACTTCTCTCGGCTACAATCGCTCAGTCTTCCAAATCTTCTATCCTGGTTAATTCACAAACATTCACATCATTATACCATACATTGATCTTTGTCTCTGTGTTCTCTGTGTGCTCTGAGGCTATTATTCA
>JAFGSO010000286.1 GCA_016934605.1 Calditrichota bacterium
CCTGTTCTCATACCCTACTCCTTGACTTCTGCAAAGACCTGTTTGGAAAATCCTGAATTTTATCAATATTGACGTTTGTTTATTACCGGTCCGGATCTCCCTATTTTTTTATCATGCTAAATGCCGATCAATTCCGTCATATTAAAAAGCGGCAGATAAATTCCGATAATCACAGTTCCGATTATCAAACCCAGAATAATAATTACCAGTGGTTCGATAAGGACAGATAAGGATTCCATCAGACTGTCCAGTTCCCTGTCGTAATGATCTGAGATTCGGACCAGCATTTGGGGGAGATGTGCAGTTTCCTCACCGACGCAGATCATTCGGGAAACCATGGGAGGAAAAAAAATTGTGTTGACCAGTGACCCCCCTATTTTTTGACCATCTATAACAGAAGCTTTCATTCGGTGAATATCTTCCAGCAACAAATTGTGATCGCTGGTTTGAAGCGTAGCATCAAGTGATTGAAGAAGCGGGATGCCGCTTTCCAGAAGAATTCCCAGCGTGCGACAAAAATGGGAAATATGATATTTCGTCAACAGGGATCCTATAAACGGCATCTTCAGCATTAATTTCATGAGAGAAACCCTAAAAGTGGTGATAGTAAACAACCGATATCCGCTAATTAAAAGAAACAAGGAAAAGAAAAACAGATACCAGGCTTGGTCTGAACAGAAATTACTGAAAAGGAATATCACCTTTGTTATCTGCGGCAAATCTGCATCCAGATCCTGAAACATGGTTTTGAAGGTGGGTACTATATACAACAGGAGAAAACTGACCGATGCAAAAGCCACCGACAAAACCAGTGCCGGATATGTGAGTGCCTGAAGAAACTTTTTCTTCAGTTCCGAAACTTTACTCAAATAAGCCGATATCTGCATAAGCATTTCATCCAGCCTTCCGGTCATTTCCCCAACCCGTATAAGATTGATATATAATCCTCCAAACAAAGATCTGTATTGGGAGAGACAGGAAGTCAGGGAAAAACCGTTCTGCAGATCATACATAATATCGGACAATAAACCAGCCATTTTCTTTGAATCCGTCTGATCCGATAAAATATCAAGAGCCTCCATCAGGCTTACTTTTGCGCAGATCATCACAGATAGATCCATTGTAAAATTGCGAATAGTTCTCCGTGAAATCCGGTATACACCTGTTGATCTTCGGAGTAATGATACCCGGATGTTTGATTTGCCTGCATTTATGAGATTTGATTTCACCGAATCTCCCATTTCTTAATCTTCATTTTTTTCAAGCGGTACTGCATATTCTGCCGGGATATGCCTATGTCCCTGGCAGCGTGGCTGATATTACAGTTATGGCGTTTCAGAAGCGCAATATAACCCGCCTTATCTATGGCCGATTTATTCTGCCCCATGGTATCAGCTCTCAGTTGCGATGTTGAATGATATTGCCGATATACATTTTCCAGATCATTTATGGTTAATCTTTTAGATTCCAGATAACCAGATGCCAGTATCTTGAAAATCAGATTCTGTAACTCACGCACATTTCCTGCAAAATGCTTTCTTTTCAGGAAAGATATGGTAGTGTTTTCCATTTTGGGATTTGGCAATATATCATATTTTACCTGAAAGGTTCGGATGAAGTATCTTGCCAGTGGCTCAATATCCGAATTCCGTTCTCGAAGTGCCGGCAATCGCACCGGAAGAATATTCAAACGATAAAACAGATCCTGTCTGAATCTGCCGGAACGGATCAGATCCTGAATATTCCGGTTAGAAATGGCCAGAATCCTTACATCGGTTTTTTCCAGTTTCTGACTGCCGACCGCATACATTTCCTGATTTTCAATTACTCGCAGTAATTTTGCCTGCGAAGCAAGATCGATCTCGGTAATTTCATCCAATACCAGTGTTCCTTTATGAGCTTTCATAAAATGTCCCAATCGGTTTTCCGTCGCGCCGGTATATGCACCTTTTTTATGTCCGAAAAATTCGGATTCAAATAAAGTATGGTTTATTGCTGCACAATTCACCGCATGGAACGGGCCATTCCGGCGAGTTCCCAGATAATGGATAAACCGGGCAATCAGTTCTTTACCGGTCCCGGTTTCTCCGGTTATAAAAGCACACTCAGAAAAATCCGCAATCCGGCGGGCCTGTTTTAATTGATCCATCAATAAGGGATGACTTCCAATGATAACAGGAAGAGATCCGTTTTGCGGAAAAGCAACAGGATTTTTTACAAATTCATCATCCATCAATTTTTTGATAATCACACTTCCAAACCGGAAAAATTCCGGTTCAGGAATTGAAAAGGATTCCTGGAACAACAGGAATTTTTTGTTTTTCTCGGGAGTTATAACAATTTTTCTCAATTCAGGATAGT
The DNA here is from genome assembly GCA_016934605.1 of Calditrichota bacterium. Lineage (GTDB taxonomy): Bacteria > Calditrichota > Calditrichia > RBG-13-44-9 > RBG-13-44-9 > RQOF01. Next base: position 2,362 of record JAFGSO010000286.1, read on the forward strand.
CTTCAAAAAGATTTTTTAAGAATGATATTTTTTTGCCTTGCTTCCCATCCAGCGTGCAGAGAAAAAATATTCTGCGGTGAGAATCTATAAATTCCAGACATGCCTTTTCACTCCTCAGCGTGTATATGGTGAAATATTCAGAAAGGTCTTTTATTGTTTTGTCGCGAATTAAACTATCTGGTTCAAAAAAAGCAAGATCGCTGATCATCTCTTCCTCATTCAGGTTTCATCGCTATTCTGAAGAGCGAATCTTTGTATTCAATCATCGAATATCCGGGACAAATGCTCCTGATCAGATACATTCCAACCTTTTCTCCCTCTACGGCAACAATATTTTCTTCGGGTAAAACGGTAAATAGTCCTCTTTTTACTGTTCCATCTGTTACAAATCCTGTATAGAAAACAGGAGTTGGCAAAACAACAGAAGTGAATTCAGGTGATTTAACAGATATTGTTTGCTCCGGAAAAAATGGATCATGAATATTCAATAAGCCGGTGAAATACGAATCAGGGGAAGAAAAACTGGCCGAATAATCGATTTTGAAATCATAAAGAGATGACGC
>JAFGSO010000287.1 GCA_016934605.1 Calditrichota bacterium
GCCAGGATGGCAGCTCCTTTCTCATCAGTTGAGGGAGATATAATGGCGAACTCCTCTCCGCCGTAACGGGCCACGATGTCATTGTCACGAACGGCATTTTTCAGAATCTTACTCAGTTGCCGCAGAATTTCATCACCGGCCGGATGACCAAGAGCATCATTATAATTCTTAAAAAAATCAACATCCATAATCAGCAGGGAGAAATTCGACCTATTCCGTTTGGCGCGGGCAATTTCTTCCTTCAAACGCATGGTGAAAAAACGGTAATTATGGAGACCGGTCATTTCATCGGTATAGGACATTGCCTTGATCTGATCGAAATTCCTGGCGTTATGTAAAGCGACTGACAACATATTAGCCAGAATTCCCAGCATCTCCATAACATCCAGAGGATAGTCCTGTCCGGAAACGCTGGATCCGAGACACAGAATCCCCATAAGTTCATCTTCCTGAAACAGAGGTGCCAGGGCCCGGATATCCATCTCCTGAAACTGAGGCATAATTTCTTCGAATTCGTAAACCAGTTCCCTGATGTGAAGCGGTTTACGGATAAATTCCAGATAATTTAACAGTTTGTCCTGCCGCCGAATGGAAAAATCTTCAGTCTGACTGGACAGAAATCCCTTGGATTCCTTGACAATAAAAAGATCTTTATCTTCCTGATCGGCCAGAAGGAGCATAACGCTTTTCGCCGTGAAAATTCCCAGGGCATTTAATAATGCGGTATTGACCAGCCTGTCCTCTTCTGTCTGTCCCATCACCTTGAAACTGATCTCAAAAATATTGTGAAGATCATAGACTTTCTTTTTCAGTTCGCGGTTAGCATCTGTTAACGACTGATTGAGATGATTGATCTGATTATTGGCCTCATCCAGCTCTTTCGTGCGGGTAAACAGCGAATCCTGAATATTTTTCAGACGAAGCATATTCTGAATCCGGGCCAGCAATTCATCGAGTTCGAAAGGTTTGGTAATGTAATCGTCCGCACCTAGTTGAAGTGAGTGAACCAGGTCTTTTATCTCGGACCGGGCCGTGAGGACAACAATAGGTATGTAAAAATCCATTTTCTGATTACGAATGTTTCGTATAAGCGAAAAACCGTCAATTTCCGGCATCATCAGGTCCATCAGAATCACATCCGGACGGGTTTCTTCAATCAGATGGGTTGCTTCTTCACTGTTCAGACAGGAAATCACTTCAAACTCTTTTTTTTCCAGCTGCGTTTTAATCAGATTCTGGAAGGAGGCTTCATCATCAATGATCAGAATTTTAGAGGCTTGAAGTGCGGTCAGTGGATTTGACATGATCTCTTTTTCAATCAGAGTGATTGCATTATTAGAAATTTCTTTAAATATATAATATCTTTTTATAAATTTAGAGTTAATTTTTTTATCGACAACCAAATGAGAAATCTTATGAAAAAATATATGAAATTCTTCTTCTCAGACATAAAATTTTTTTTCATTCTGTTTCTGTTTTCTATATCCATGTCCTCTGCTATTCTGCTGCAATGCCAGAAGAATACTACCGAGCCCGATAATATTGTCTATCCCGACGCCAATCTCAGTTTTCTGCAGCATATTCATCCTATTTTCATGGATCATTGTGCCTTCAGCGGTTGCCACGAGAGTGCTTCCCCGGCCGGCGACCTGGACCTGGAAACGCTGAGTCCGACCTTCACCGGCGTACATGGGCCCGCCGTTATACCCTTTAATGCCCAGCAAAGTCTGCTATACAGGCTACTTTTATCGGATTATTTGGGAATTCCGCGAATGCCCAAGGGACGGGCACAGCTGGCGGACAATAAAATACGCGCCATCGGAACCTGGATCGATGAAGGCGCCATCATCAACAAATAAGCAAACAGGGGGCATCAGTGACTCCGAAAATGAAACCACGCATATACAAAGGCACCCGGGATTTCCTCCCGGAGCAGATGATTAAACGCAACTTTGTCATCGACACCGTAAAGGATGTTTTTGAAAAATTCGGTTTCGAACCCCTGGAAACACCAACGCTGGAGCTATGGGAAACGCTGTCCGGGAAATATGGGGACGAAGGAGACCGGCTTACCTACCGTTTCACCGATCGGGGAAAAAGAGAAGTAGGATTACGCTACGATCTGACCGTTCCACTGGCCCGGGTGATGGCCATGTATCCTGAAATTTCCAAGCCCTTTAAACGTTACCAGATCCAACCTGTCTGGCGGGCCGATAAACCTCAGAAAGGCCGTTTCCGGGAATTCTATCAGTGCGATATTGACGTAATCGGAAGCAGCTCAATGTTGGCAGATGCTGAAATTATCTCGGCAATTCATGAAATTCTGGTAATTCTGGGATTCAGGCGTTTTGAAATGCGTATCAACAGCCGGAAAATTCTCAGCGGTATTGTCCAGGTTGCCGGCATTGAATCGGAAAAAGAGACAGAAGTAGCGCGAAGTATAGATAAAATGGATAAGATCGGCCGGGAAGGAGTCCGGAAGGAACTCAAAGAAACCGGATTCAGTGATAAACAGTTAAATATAATTTTTGATATTCTGGATATAACCGGTACGAACCGGGAAAAACTGGTTGAAACGGCTACGATTCTGAAAGATAGCGAGAGCGGTATGATGGGGATTCAGGAAATGAGCGACCTGTTTGAATTCCTGCGGGAATATAACATACCTGAAGAGAATATTCATTTCGACCTGTTTCTTGCCCGCGGTCTGGACTATTATACCGGACCTATTTTTGAAACGGTCGTCCGGGAACCGAAAATAGGCAGCATTACCGGAGGTGGCCGTTATGACAGGCTCATCGGTATTTTCTCAGGGAACGATCAGCCGGCAACGGGATGCAGTATCGGTCTGGAGCGGATTGTGACGGTGATGGATGAACTGGGCATGTTTCCCGGAAATCTGAAAACCAAAGTCCAGGTTCTGGTTACTATCTTTGATGAAGGAGGTATTCACTACTCCATCTCGCTGGCCGGGATTCTTCGCCAGGCCGGAATCTACACGGAATTGTATACCGGCAGCGCAAAACTCCGCGGGCAATTCGGACTGGCCAACGACCGATCGATTCCCCTGGTCCTGATCGCCGGTCCTGATGAACGGGAGAAGAATATGGTTACCCTTAAGAATATGATGACCGGAGAACAGCAGACCATAAAAAAAACGGATTTAGTTCAGGAGGTCCGGGCTGAAATAGCATCACTTCACAAGGTCAGGGGAAAAAGTTAAGCGGTCTCAGACAGTGATTTATCAAAATTTCGCCAACACATGTAATTATTCGAATGCGCATTAATTCAAAAAATGTTCACTTTATTTTAGTAGAACCCCATACCCCCGGAAACATCGGTGCAGCTGCCCGGGCATTGAAAACCATGGGATTTAACAATCTGGTGCTGGTCAATCCCGGCGATTTTAATACACCGGAAGCCCGCTGGATGGCCCATGCCTCTGAAGAAATTCTGCAGAAAGCAACCATATTCGACACTCTGCAGGATGCCGTGGGCGATAAACACTTTGTTGCTGCCGCCACCCAGCGTGAGCGAGGTTTCCATCTGCCCTATTTTACTCCTGCCGGTCTGGCCGAAAAAATCATACCCATTTCTATGGATCATCAGGTAGCAATAGTCTTTGGCCGGGAAAAATCCGGTCTGACCAACGAGGAACTCGGAAGTTGTGATGCCATAACCACCATTCCTGCCCAGACCAGTCATCCATCTCTGAATCTGTCGCAGGCAGTGATGATATATTGTTATGAACTTTTTCAGACTGCCTACGGGGATCTTAAAGAATACAAATATAAACTGGCCAGCAGACAGGAACTGGAATCTCTTTACCGGCATATGAGGGAAAGTCTAGAGAAAGTCAATTTTGTTCCGATTGACAGCTGGGAGAATTTTACCATGCGCTTCAGCCGGCTGCTGGGACGTGCTCAGACAGAGGTGAGAGATGTGCGTGTCTGGCACAAAATATTTAAATCCTTCGATGAATATATCACTCAGTTGGAAAAACGGCTGCAGAAAGAACAGAAAAAGACAGATTAAATTAGTCAGGCTGTTGCCTGGGTAATAGAATTACCGCCGGTTTTCTGGGACTGCCGTAATGCCTTTATGACCAGCGAAATAAGTTTCTCATCAATATCCAGTGACTGTTCCGGCAGAATACTGGCAAATCCGATGCTGATAGTTAACTGGTGTGCTTTATAGTTGAAGGAATCTTCGAAAGTTGCCGTGGAGATAAGATTGGCTATTTTTTCTGCAACAGCCCGTGAATGTGGCAATCCTGTATAAGGAAAAACAATGGCGAATTCATCACCGCCATATCGGGCCAGAATATCGGATTGCCGTATATTCTGGGTGACCAGCCGGGCAACCTGTTTCAACAGTTCATTTCCGGCGGCATAACCGAAATCTCGGTTAAAGGCTTTAAAATTATCAATATCAAATACCAGCAGTGTGATTGGATATTCATACCGGCTGGCTTCCCTGATTTTCTGTAGCAGGAACTCGCGCAGATATATATGATTATACAGACCGGTAATGGAATCTTTAATATAATTTTTTTCCAGCTGATCCCTCAGGATATAGATTTCCTTGGCCTGTTTGCGCAGCCTGCGGTGAGCTTTCATCACTTCTTCACGAAGATCGTTGTAGGATAATAGATCCTTGTCGAATATATCCAGATGATCTTTCAATATTTCAATGATAGTGAGATCCTCAAGCTGCTGATACCCGAAAAATGAAGCCTGCTGCGGAAGAATACGAATCAGTTCAACCAGCAAGTCCTGCAAATCTCTGGCATTCCGGTTGAACAATTTATAAAACAGATTTTCCAGCGTTTTATATTTAACATGAATCTCACCATTCAAAATAAAATCGCTGATATAACGGGAAAAATAGATAACTCCAGACATGGTGTTCTGATCACCCATGAGTTTGCCGGACTTCAAGGGAAGCAGAAATTCTTCTGGAAATCCCCATTTTTGTAGTATCCAGGCGCTCAATTCTCCCGGATATACCCCGATTATCTTCGCCTGTTCAACCGGTTCAAACCTGTCCGTGCCTGACAGGCGATTCACTCCATTAAAAAGCGAAGGAAAAGTCCGCGCTAAAATAACCAGGCCAATATCCTTAAAACAGGAAAGCAGGAAGGCATTCTGTGGATTTTGCAGTAACAGAAGTTTTGAAAGACAGAAGGCCGTGTAAGCCGAGATGAATGATTCCTGTTTATATACATCATCTTCTATCTGGTCCAGAATATCAAAAAATTTTCCCTCAGCGAACCACTCCATTAAAGCCAGATTTCTCAGAATATCAATATTTCTATCCAGGAAAAAATCTTCGGGGGTGGTTATCGGCTTTTTGGTGGAGAAAACATTCGTTTCCAGAATTGGCCGGTGAGCTTCCAGGTGTAATTCCAGGAAATCCAGAAGGGCTTTACTTTTTTCCTGTACTGTATTATGAAAACAAATGCGTATAATTTCCTGAAGATATTCGGGAAGACGCGGTATTTTCTCAGATTTCTGCCACGAGTCCAGAATGTGTTCTTTATTCATTATCCTGAGTGTGTTATAAAATAGAATGAGAGCGTCGATAAATTAGCGGAAACCCCCTAATTTATGTCCAACGCTCTCATTTGCGCCGTTTCACAGAACAATAAGACAAATTACATGCCAGAAAAAGTGAACCAATCATTTAATCGCATAAATTACTGTATATTTATAAATTATGACGTCTGATGCAATATTGCTTATGAAAATCGATTGGCACAGATGATGGTATTTTCGACACAAGTGTGCTGAAATACCGGTCAGTTGGAATCGTGAATTTCCAAAACCAGAAGATTTTTCAGGTAAATTTTATGTGGATTCGATTTCGTAATCAGTGCCATCCGGTGTATCGATCAGCGTAATTCCTATTTCTCCCAGCCGGGAACGGAGCTCATCCGCCAGCTGATACTGCTTTTCCCCGCGTAATTTCTGCCGGATATCTATCACTACCTGAATAATTTTCTCCACATCCTGAGCAGCTGCCTGTCCGGCTGATCCCGGGAGGTCAGCCGAAACAAGTCCGAGCACATCTCCGGCAGTGTTCATAAACAATTTTTCTAGGTCACCCAGAAACTCTGCATCCGGTTCCCTGCCGGAATTAAGGAAACTGTTGGTTTCCCGGGACAGATCGAATAATACCGCAATAGCACGGGGTGTGTTAAAATCGTCATCCATCATATTCTCGAACCGTGAACGGAATTCATCCAGATTAAAGGGTCTTTCAAAGTCCGGCACGGTTTCAGCTTTGTCCCGCGATTTTTTTACTGCGGTAATAGTTGAGATCAATTTTTCCACACCGGAATCGGCAGCCCGCAGAGCATCCTCGCTGATATCCAGACGACTGCGGTAATGGCTGCTCAGAATAAAATAGCGAAGGGTAGTGGCGGAGTACCTTTTCAGAGCATCTTTGATGGTAATAAAATTCCCTTTCGATTTGCTCATCTTCGAGCCTTCAACCGTAACCATATTATTATGGATCCAGTACCTGGCAAATGGTTTTCCCGTCGCTGCCTCAGCCTGGGCAATCTCACACTCATGATGAGGAAATATATTATCCAGTCCGCCACCGTGGATGTCAAATGTTTCACCCAGATATTTCATGGACATGGTGGAGCACTCGATATGCCAGCCGGGATAACCGCGTCCCCAGGGACTTGACCATTGCATCAGGTGAGAAGGGTCGGCTTTTTTCCACAGGGCAAAATCCGTCGGATGTTTTTTTTCCAGATTAACTTCCACACGGGAACCAGCTTCCAGTTCTTCCACATTGCGTCCGCTGAGTTTTCCGTATTCCTTGAAACGGGATACATCGTAATAGACATTTCCATTCACCTCATAGGCATATCCCTTTTCCAGCAGTTTGCGGATCAGTTCAATCTGCTCCGGAATATGGCCGGTAGCACGCGGGAATATATTGGCTCTCAATACCCGCAGTTTTTCCATATCATCAAAATAACTCCAGGCAAAATGCTCTGCTATCTCCATGGGATCCAGATGCTCTTCACGTGCTTTTTGAATAATCTTATCCTCACCTTCATCCGCATCATCAGTCAGATGACCCACATCGGTAATGTTCTGGACATATTTCACCCTGAAGCCTTTGTACCTGAAATAGCGAACAATTGCATCAAAACTGATATAGCTCTTGGCGTGACCGATATGCGGATGTCC
>JAFGSO010000288.1 GCA_016934605.1 Calditrichota bacterium
AATAAGACCACGAAAACTCCGTAGGAGTGACATGTAAATCTGGTTGCAGAACGTTATTCTATTTTAAGTTTCGGCGTGCTTGACCGAAATTCCTGCTCTAATTCCTGCAGCACATTATACACCAGGTGTTTTGCAATAATTTTCCGTAGAGAGGATCATAAATGATAAAAATTATCTTACGTATCGTACTCATCTTATTTTTTATTTTTCTCATATTTGCCTGTTTCCAATATTTTTATGGCGGAAGTCCCGATCTGGTTTCTGACCGGTCAGGAGATTTCGAAATTCTGGCCCATCGGGGTGTCCATGTGAACTGGAAGAAGGGAACATATCATCCAATAACCGGATGTGAAGCCACCCATATATACAAACCTTCCCACAATTTTATAGAAAACACCATCGAGTCCATCGATGCTGCTTTCAGCATGGGAGCCACGATTGTGGAGATAGATATCCGGCGGACGAAAGATAATCATCTGATTGTTTTTCATGACGACAGACTGGAATGTCGAACAAATGGAAAGGGCAGGGTGGTGGACTATGAACTTGCCTATCTGAAGACTCTCGATATCGGTTATGGATACACCTACGATGACGGAAAAACCTACCCATTCCGGGGAAAAGGGATAGGCAAATTACCCGCCCTGGAAGAAGTGCTGGTTGCTTTTTCTGACAAAAAATTTCTGATCGATAATAAAGACGGATCAATGAAGACCGTGGAAGTGCTGGCGGGAATAATAAAAAATTTGCCGCCGGATCACCAGAAGCTGCTTTTTTACTGGGGGACTCATAAAACTTATGCCTACATCCAAAAGGAGATACCTTCAATTAAACGGTTACTGGTAAATCGTGGCGAAATAAAAAAGTGGTTTAAGAACTATTTCATGACATTTGGATTAAGCGGATTTCCAGAGGAATGCAAAGGTTTAGTATTTGCCATACCTCCAAAATATTCCAAATATATCTGGGGCTGGCCTTACAGATTTATAAAGAAAGTGCATGATGCAGATGCAAAATTCTATCTGTATATAGATACTGAAGAGGAAGCCCGGAAATATGCTGATTTTCCAGCTGATGGGGTTGTGACTGACTACATTGAAATTGTTGGGAAATATTTTAAAAATGAATAGCTTTGGTAAAATAGCTCTTCAAAAAGATAATAAAAGTTCATAGCTGGCCTGGGGCAATGGGGAAGAGGTGGGTGGCTCGGGTTGGAAATGTCTGAGTTTTTATCCGGTTTTTACAACCCGCGGGCAGGGAGCATGGCAATTGCAGAAGCACCTGTTCAGCATACAGATAGTTATGGAGAATGAAAATGAATCTATTTTTTTCACAGAAAAATTTGACATGCGGGGGGTATGTATTTTATTTTGTATACACTATTTGATTATCTGATTGCCAGGGAAATCAGATTTGACTGTTCTTTTTGATCAGAAATTACTCTGCTAAATGCAATCCGGATGATCAAATCGTTAAGTAAAGTTGAAATTTTTAAATTTTAAGATAGATGAAGGAGGTTTAATATGTATTTAGTAAGAGAAGTATTTCATACAAAGCCCGGAAAGACAAAAGAACTTGTAAATAAATTTAAACAGGTGGCTCCTTATTTCGAAAAAAACGGGATGAGAGATGTGAAAATTATGACGGATATTGCCTCGAAATATTGGACAATGGTGATGGAATATAAAGTGGAAAATCCGGGAGATTTTTTGAGCGAATTGAGGGAAGTCACTTCCCGGCCCGAAGTCAAGAGCCATATGGAGGGCTATATGGATCTTGTTGAGGATGGAAACAGGGAAATTTTCCTTATAGAAAATAGCTAGATTTGCGATTTTGAATTATAAATATTCTCCAGATAACAGACGTCTGATTTGATACAGTTCAGGAGTTGTTGCAAACCCTCGCTCCGGTTCTGAGTGACCGGAGTGAGGGATAGCAATCATTATTTTCCCTGATATCAGTTGATGAAGGTACACCTGCTGCGTCGTGGGTGCTTTTATGTGTCCTGGTTTATGCAAATATTCTGCATGAAAGGGCAATAACTAAAAATAAATCATATTTCAATATTATAAATAAAAACAGGAGGTAAATTCTTATGAATGATCAAAAGCATATAAACGGCGTAAATGTTGAGCAATTAGCAGATACAATCAATCATATAAAAGAGCAACCCGATCTTGCAAAATTTAAATTTCGGGCAACCAATCAATGGGTCGACGGCGGTCATTCACGCACCAGGATCCAATCCTTCTATGGTGCGGGTCAGGATGATACCTCTCGTACCGAACCGTTTGTAATGGAAGGTGATGAACCGCCGGTGCTTCTCGGAAATAATCGCGCCCCTAATGCCGTGGAATCAGCCCTTCATGCTTTAGCTTCGTGTATCAGCGTGGGTTTTATTTACAACGCCGCTGCACAGGATATAAAAGTCGAAGGTCTGAAAATAGAAATGGAGGGCGATATAGACCTTCGCGGTTTTCTGGGGTTATCCGATGAAGTGCGACCGGGATATGAAAATATCCGGCTAAAATACCACGTCAAGGCAGATGCGCCTGAGGGAAAAATTACCGAGCTGTGCGAATATGTTCAGAAGACATCACCAGTCCTGGATATATTCCGGAATTCGGTACCGGTCTCGCTTGAATTTACAAATCATGGATAGACCGCGATGATTAATACTGGGCTGCAATGGGATTTATTACAACACACATTGCAGCCCGGTTTTATATGTGCCGCCCAGTCGTGATCATCAATATCAAATTTCATTGCTATCCCAAACATAATCCAGTCCCATCGGGATGTTTGAAACTTCTGAATACCTGGTATGGTCAGGGAAATGGACAACATCTTTTTTCGGGAGAGTAACGGGTAATCAGCCGTCCCGATGGGACGGATATAATGATTGGGATATCCGTTTTCCCGGCAATGAATTGCCGGGCTAAAGTCGAAGGCCACAGATATAAAGAAATTTATTGACGTCATTTGGATTGCATATTGATGTGAGAGTTTGTGAATTAACAAGGTTCATAACAGTTTCTTTACTGCAACTCCTCGCGAATTTCACCATCGGGCAGCATATTATCCGGATGATATTCTCCATCTTCTTCCAGATGGTAACGGACACAATTTTTATTGCTGACCAGGCAGTATTGTTCTATCCAGTCTCTCTCCAATTTTCCGGCATCGGTGAATTCTTTAATCGGACAGGAATAATACCATTTGCAGAGATTTATTTTGCCATGGTCAATCAAAGCCTGCCAGCCCCTGATACGGTATTCTTCCGTATCGACTTTTCCCTCCTTATATTCTTGATGCCATCCTTCTTCTACCGGAAGCCATTGATATAATTCATTTCGCCAGGCCTCCGGGAAAATAGCCTCTCTTTTCATGAAATCTGCCGCGCAGAAAATCTTATTTCCACAGGCATTTTTTAGCATTTGTAACCAATTTATTCCGTCGCCGGACCTTAAGAGATGATGATCGATAATAACCGTTCCAACTTTTCTGCATAATTCCATGGCATTTTGCAGGCTTTGTTCCCTCAAAGAGTGAAATGACGGACTGCTAAACCGATAAAGGGGCGGTCCCGATACCAGGACCACATCAGGTTTCCAATCCAGAATTATTTTGATTGTTTTCCTGTCCAGAAGCTGGATATCAGAAGCATGGACAAAAATTTCTCCTTTTTCTGAAATTTTGCTCATCATCACCATATTCTCTTTTCCGGTCTGCCGGCCGTGGGGAACAGGAACAGAGAATTCCAGCGGACCTTCTTTCTTCCCTTCGGCATTCTGCAAATCTACCCCCGGTAAATCGGATAATTCCGTCCGCCTTTTCTGCTGGAGCGGGGATGATTTATCCGGACCTCTGGCCCAGATCCGGCATGTTGATAGGCTATTTTTAACTTCATGAATTCCTAATTGATATGGATTTGGATGTGCCAGAGGACAATGATCTCCGTGAAAATGGCTAAAAATCACATCAGTGGCGTTGTAGAGTTCCTCAATGATTTTGTCTTTGATTCGAGTCCCGATTACTACCTGAAAGGGATGTGGCAATAATCCACCACGAGACCAGCCCAGAGCCAGACCGGGATCGATCAATATCTTTCGATTTTTCAATTCAAGCGAACAGGAAAGCCCCCGAACTCCCAGGGATTCCGTGCCTAATATTTTAATCTGCATATTTTATCTGCTTCTGCCGTTCCGGTTATTTCAATTATTCAACGGGTATTTGATTTGTTTATACAGGTAGTTCTTCCCATTTTTGCGTGAGAGCAAATTGCATAACCCTCACAATTCTGAACTAACATAACGATGTCAATCAATTTTGTGCAATCCTTTTATTAAAGTCTGCATTATTCACAACCACCAAGGCACAAAGCCACAAAGTAAGCAATATTTAATTATAGAAATGATAAACCGGATATGAATAGTGTTTTTTTATCAATTCTAATTCCTGCATTCGTATATTTGGGGTGGTAGGGTGACTTGGTGGTCCCGGTCTGCCGGATGAATTAAACAAGACAGAATTCTGTAAGATCTGAAGCCTCATCTGAAGATGAAATTTACTAAAAGTATCGGGAAGGGAATTCACTTCTCTTCAGATGTCATTCTAAATGAAAAAATATAATTCTCTTTGAGTTATCTTGACAAATATTTCATGATTTTGTATAATATACGGTGTCTAATTTCTTTGCGCTATGCGGCTTTCTCAGGGTAATGGGAAAAGGGAAAACAGGTGCAAGGTTCAAGGATCAAGGTGCAAGGGCGGGATTCGGGAAACAGGTCCTGACACCTGAATCCTGAGTCCTGAATCCTTTTTGCCTTTAGCAATGAGCCTCTGCGCCTCTGAGCCATGCGCTTCCACTTTGCTCTTTGCTCTATACTCAATGCCTTTAAAAAGATCTTCATTATCACATCTCAACCAGGGGGTACCAGTATGAAGAGCTTGTTGATTGTCTTTGTCGTGTTACCTTTTTTGACCTCTTTTGCTCAGATTACTTTTCAAAAAAATTATGGGTCTTATCTTCATGAACGGGCCCGGGGGGTGATGCAGACCAGCGACGGGGGGTATATTCTGGTCGGAGACAAGAGCAACGGTGGTATGAATCCGGATATCTATGTGGTGAAAACAGATGAGTCCGGAGATACTGCCTGGACGCGCACTTATGAGCGCACATACTCTTCCATCGCCCATGCAGTGCTGGAGACATCGGACGGATTCCTGGTGGCCGGTGCTGAGGTAGTGACCATCGGACCCGGACGCAGCGATTTTTTCCTGATGAAAATTGATTTTCAGGGAGATACCGTCTGGACCAGAACCTATGGCGGTTCAAAGGATGAACAGGCCTTCGATGTGAAAGCGACGCCGGATGGGGGATATCTCCTCTGCGGACAGGCGGAAGAAGTAGGTGGTGGTCAGATGTTTTACTGGCTGGTAAAAACCAGCAGCAGCGGCGACAGCATCTGGGCGCAAAAATACGGTCTGGGAACGGACGATCGGTTATATGCAAAGGCGGTGCAGGT
>JAFGSO010000289.1 GCA_016934605.1 Calditrichota bacterium
AAAAGGAAAAGGAAAAGGGACTGATGATCTGGCGGAAGTCGTTTTTGTAGTGGAAGAGGGTCGGGCAAAAATGAAACCTGTGAAAATCGGAATCAGTGACGACAACTATTATGAAGTAATTGATGGTCTGCAAGAGGGGGAAGAGGTAATTATCGGTCCGTTTAAAGTGCTCAGCAGGGAGCTTAAGAATGGAGATCCTGTTGAAATTAAAAACAGAAAAAATGAGTTTGCACGGGCAAAATAAATAAGGGTGTCAATATGCCTGATAATTTAATTATAAACATCGATCAGCTTCACAAAATTTATATTCTGGGAGAAACCAAAGTCCATGCTCTGAGGGGAATTGATCTGAAGGTTGAGCGGGGTGAATACGTGGCGATAATGGGACCTTCGGGTTCGGGAAAGTCCACGCTTATGAATATCATCGGGTGTCTGGATGTTCCAACCCGTGGTAAATATTATTTAAATGGGCAGGATGTCAGTGGATTAAGCGATGATCAACTGGCGAAAATCCGGAATAAAGAGATCGGATTTGTTTTTCAGACATTCAATCTGCTCCCTCGTGCCACGGCTCTTCATAACGTGGAATTACCCCTGATTTATAATGGACGAACTTCTTCAAAAAGACGTGAAAAAGCAGTGGAAGCTCTCCAGAAAGTGGGTTTGGAGGATCGGATGAATCATAAACCGAATGAGCTTTCCGGCGGGCAGAGACAGCGGGTGGCTATTGCACGGGCCCTGGTTAATGATCCGGCCATGATTTTGGCAGATGAACCGACCGGAAATCTGGATACGAAGACCGGTGAAGAGATCATGGAAATTTTTGATCATCTGAATGACATCGGAAACAACATTGTACTCGTCACTCATGAAGATTTTATTGCCCGTCATGCAAGACGTACCATTCATCTGAAAGACGGACTGATTGAGAACGAACAAACAATTGAACAAGAATCCCGGGAGTAAATCGATGCCGTTTTCCGGTCAATGGATGGAATATCTGCGGTTTTCCTATGATGCGCTCACTGCCAATAAGATCCGGTTTATACTGACAACACTCGGTATTTTTCTGGGTGTAACCGCCATCATTGTTATTTTTACGGCAATTCAGAGTATCAACAGTTATGTTGAGGAAGAATTTTCCAGTCTGGGTGGGAACAGTCTTTATCTGAGTAAATTCCCCTGGGTCATAACAGGTAATTACTGGGAATTACGGAATCGGCCGGAGATTACCCTGGATGATTACGATATCATCAAAGATAAGATTGAAACGGCACGCTGGATCAGTCCGCAAATTGAAGCCATGAGAACCATTGAGTACCGTAATAAAAGCCTGCAAGATGTTTTAACGATTGGTTCAAATGAACAGTACGTCTTTACAGATAATGCAGACCCTGATTATGGTCGATTTTTCACCGAAATGGAAGTATACCGGGCGCATCCGGTGTGTGTAATTGGACAGAATGTTCGTGAAGAACTGTTTGGTGTTCAGGATCCGCTCGGAAAGCGTATTAAAATAAACGGATACTCACACCGGATTGTGGGGGTTCTGAAAGAAATGGGCAGTTTTTTCGGATTTAATCTTGATAACCAGGTAATCATTCCTTACACAACTTTTCAGGGTATAAGCCATCACCGACGTGGAATAACAATTGCATTCCGGACCGAAGATCCCGCCATGCTGGACGATCTCCAGGCGGAGATCAGAGGAGAAATTCGCCGGATTCGGAAACTGGCACCTGCTGAACCGGATAATTTTGCAATCAACCAGCAAACCATGCTCACAGATTTTTATAATAATCTGACAAGGACTTCTTATCTGGTGGTATTTATTATTGGTACTATTTCGCTGATTGTCGGAGGAATCGGCATCATGAACATCATGCTGGTATCGGTGACGGAACGAACTAAGGAAATCGGAATCAGGAAAGCAATCGGAGCTTCAAGGAAAAATATTATTATGCAGTTTCTCACTGAATCGATTACCATCAGTTCGCTGGGAGGGGTGGTCGGAATTATTTTCGGATTTCTGATAGCTCAGTTTCTGCTTCAGCAAATCAAGCTGGATGCCACTGTATCTCTCACAACAATCCTTATCGGATATGGCTTCTCAGCATTTGTGGGAATTGTATCGGGAATGTATCCCGCTTACCGGGCTGCAAAATTGCATCCCATTGATGCACTCAGGTATGAATAATATGATTTTTTGGATTTGAAAACATGTATATAACCGAAGTTTTTAAAACTGCCGCGCAGCAGCTTGTTGCCAACCGTCTGCGTTCTGTACTAACCACTCTTGGGATTGTCATCGGTATTGGAACCGTTATTCTGATTGTGTCTGTACTGGAAGGATACCGGTCTTCCATTGAAGCTGATCTAAACTTGCTGGGCGCCAATACTTTCCAGGTTGAAAAATACGGACCCCGTATCAATGTCGGACACAGTCGGAGACCACCCCGTAAAGATCTGACCATTGAAATGGCCAATGCCATCCGTGAATCTGCCCCTTCGGTTAAATACGTAGGAGCAGAAAACTGGGAATTTGGTGAAATGGTTATTTTCGAGGGAAAACGCACCAATCCCAATGTTATGGTGGCAGGCGTTACTCCTGAGTTTATCATCAATAACGGTTATTTTGTCGGAGAAGGCCGTTTTATTACCGAGCAGGATGTGAGAAGCCATTCCCATGTCGTGATTCTGGGGATGGATATTGTTGATAAAATCTTTCCATATACGGATCCCATGGGAAAAGAAGTCCGTATACACGGGCAAAAATTACGGGTGGTCGGCCTCTTTGAATCCCGGGGAAATTCTGTGTTTGGGGAAAGCCGCGATAACCGTGTGGCTATTCCGATTACAGC
>JAFGSO010000290.1 GCA_016934605.1 Calditrichota bacterium
AAGAGAACAAGATACAAGATACAAGAAAACAAGAAAAACAGAGAAACAGAAAGCAGCCAGAACAGGTAGCCAGAGACCAGCAGCCAGCAGCAAGTATCCAGTAACCAGCATTTAGGAGTCAGAATACAACTGCCCTGCGAGCTTTCTATGCTCTGCCTTTGCTCTATGCCCTTTTTCGTGTAATTCGTGGATAAAAAGCCCTGTTCCATGAACCTTTGTACCTCTGAGCCACTGAACCTCTGAGCCCTTGTACCTCTGAGCCTCTGAGCCATTTTGTCCTTTACCACACCCCCGGTATAAGCCGGTAACGAACTTTTTGGGAATAATCCCGATAACCTGCGAGCTCCTGAAGCAGGGTGTAGTCCTCCAGTATTGTGCGGATAAAAAGCAGAACCGAGACGATCAGCGCCGGGATCAATGCCCGGAGTGATCCCAAAACCACCGCCATACTGGTAACCATCAGCATAATACCGATGTAACCCGGATGACGTACGTAGCGGTAAGGTCCGCTCTCAATTACAACCTGCTCTTTCTCTCCCTGTATCCTGACAGTTTTAGCGTAAAATTTATTGGAGTAGATAGCCCATAAATGCAATATCGCAGAAAAAACGAAAATGAAATATCCTGTACTATACACAAACCATGGAAGAGTGACAGACCATAAGAATCTTCCGGCATCCAGAGCCGCCACTATCACAATGGCCATGTTCATGGGTCCGTATATGGCCCAGAACAGCTTATCCCACCATTTGGTGCCGGGTCCGCTCTTCATTCGTTCTTTTATGGAATCAAAATCCTTGCCGAAAACAATTGATAATCCGACCACCAATAAAAAACAGATAGCACAAAAAACCCATGCCTGCCAGTAGGAGGTGCGACCGGCAATCAGCAGAAGAATGATACCCAAAACGAATAAAACCATGGCACCGCGAATGATGAGTTGTATATTCATTTTTCCTCATTCTCCCGGTCATTCGACGAAGTGGACACTTTCTCACTTTCTGCTGTTTTGTCCCTAAAGAATCCGATTTTATTCGCCATTTTCATGATTCCTCTTCCCATGGCAGAAACCTGAAACGCCTGAGCCGGATCGCTCCACCCCTTTTCCTTTTTCACCGCGAACCAATTTTTCATTTCCGGAATCGAGGAAACAGTGAATACCACATTAATCAAAACAGCATACAAAACAGAATTCAGATCATGAGTCCTGAACCACAACCATGGTATAAGCAGCCATAGACCGGCCTGATAAGTAAAAAATAGATCTCTTAAAATAAATAAACCCAGGATCATGCCACCCACCGCTGCCACCGGCACCCCCAGCCAGTCAATTGCCAGAACACCACCGTATATGGCAGAAATACCCCGACCACCTCTGAAATTATGATAAACAGGCCAGATATGTCCGACCACTCCGGTGAATGCCGCAATCAGGAAATAATCTGTATTAGGAAAATACAACTTCAAAATCAGCACCGGAATAAAAACTTTCAAAACATCCGATAAATACGTCAGGAATCCAAATTTGGGTCCGATGTTGACTGAGACTGACGTTGCACTCACCAGCCTGGTCTCAATTTTTTTATCACTTCCCTCTATTCCGAATTGTGTGGTTTCGGGAATTTTTTTGCCCTTACCAAAAAGTCTGGTTATTATCCTGGCAGATGAAATTGAACCGATTAAGTATCCGCCAATGGCGCTGATTAAGATCCAGTATGTACTCATTATTGTGACCCCGGGATTTAATTTACATGTAGATAGACTCGTCCATTATCTGCATCCAGAAATACTGTTTGACCCTCCCTGATAAGGTGGGTGGCATTTTTTACACTCAGGAGAGCGGGCAGACCATATTCTCTGGCAATGATCGCGCTGTGAGAAAGTTGTCCTCCAACCTCGGTCACCAACCCGCCAATACCGGGAAACAAAGGTGTCCAGCCTACATCGATAAAAGGGACAATTAAAATATCCTCTTTGGTTAAATTCTTCCCGATATCTGCAGGATTTCTGACGATCCGGGCAATCCCTTTCCTGGAGCCGGAACTTCCGGCGATTCCTTCCAGGTATGAAAGCTCAGCGACTTCTCTGCCGGGCATGGAAGTATGGCAAATCAGATCTTCCGGCTTAATCTGTGAATCTTCAGCCAAATTTTTCTTTCTGAGTGAAATTTTTTTTCTTAAAACGGTCGATTCTGTTTTATCTTGCAAAATTTCCAGTAATTCCGGGTAATATAAATAAAAAACATCATTTTTCGCATTTAATTTATCCGTTGTCACCAGATATTCCCCCATTCTCAGATAGATCCGCCGCATCTGGTAAGCATCTTCAGATATAAACAGGCTCAGCTTTTCCCGCAAAGCGATATAACGCTTGGTAGACTTCAGAAGGAGCGGAAAAAATAATTTTGCCATGCCATGCAATGACATTTCAATCTGTTTTTGTGCAGATTTACGCTGCCGGCGAATGATCTCCGGATCACTGGTAGGAGTGTTAGTTGAAAAACGCTGGATGGCATGGGAAATAATACCAGAATTTTCTATCCATGGTGTTATGGAAAAATCGGTACCGTTCATACTTAAATAGCCATATTTCTGTAAGAAGGACTGATACTGCCTGTGAAACTCCAGTGCCTCCGCAGGAAATGATTCCGGTATTTTTGCCTTTAATGGAGTGAAATCGAATATTTTTTGCTGGACATCATCAGGCAATTTTTTCCAGGAAGCAGCCATTTTCTGCATTTCATGGTTCGGCTCCAGAGATTTCAATCCGA
>JAFGSO010000291.1 GCA_016934605.1 Calditrichota bacterium
GATGCCAGCAGCGAGACAGATTCAAACAGCTCAAACCGAATCCCACCAGATACTCCATGACTCCAGCGATAGGCTCTTTCGTATCGCTCCAGAATATTTATATCCAGCGGAGAAAGATTCTGAGGTCTTTCTGTGGTCATTTTAGCCAGTGAAAACGTCATTTCACTATAAGGCAGGATTCGAACATTATTAAATTCATATCCATAGCCCAGTCGATTTCCAAAACCGAATCTTATAATTTCGGCTGTCAAATGACCCGGTTCGTCCAATTTTTTCCCCAGATCTGTTGAAATCCGGTTTCCAAAAGCAAAATGCTCATCCAGGTCCACAACATAATCTCTGAATGCTTTTACACGACTGTATCCCAGTCTGATATCTCCTGAACCTGTTTTCTGAAAGTCTCCTTCAAAATTTTTACGGTCCGGAGTAATATATCCGTATCCCACTTCAACAAAAGGTCTGACATCATTTCGCCAGGAAAATCCGGTGAAATTATCCCATGTTTTATCTTTATCCCATGTCGAAGCTGTTGAATCATTTGCATATAATACTGTCGGATCAAGAAAAAATAATATAGTCAGGAAGGCGGTTAGGCTAATAAATGCTTTCATGATGTTGCTCCAATTTTTAATATTCTTGTTATGCGAAAATTTAAGAATGAATCCGGGTAAATAACAAGAAATTACTCCGGGTGATAAGGAGTTACGTATCTTTTAATTGTTTTGTTTTAAGATTTTCCGGATTATTTTATTATAATTTGGTCATGGTTCAGAAAATAATAATCGTGTTATGCCTGATGCTTACAGTCATTTCAGGCTATGCTCAGGATAAATTTTCTCTTACTCCTGAAAAAGATATCCCGATCCTGGGAGCAGGTTTTCTGGCAGGACTATCCGGCTATTTTCTGGAAAAAAAAGTTACCCCACCCACCGAAGTTGAAATTTTAAGACTTCATCCTGCCGACATAAACCGTTTTGACCGAAATGCCATTGACCATTACTCGCAGAATGCCGAAAAACTCAGTGACATAACTGTCACGGCTGGAGTGCTGTTACCGGTAAGCCTGATGATCTTACCGGAAACTCGCCGTGAGAAAATCACATTATCGGTTATGTATCTGGAAGTATTGTTTTTTGCCAATTCATTGCCGGCTCTGGGGAAAGGAATAATACGCCGGAAAAGACCTTATAACTATAATCCGGAAATACCGTTGAAGAAAAAACTTGAAGCCGAAGCCGTGAAGTCATTTTTCTCCAGGCACACCAGCAGCGCCTTTGCTTCCGCTACATTTTTTTTGATGATCTATGGATCTTATTATCCTGAGTCGCCTTACCGAGAGGCAGTATGGATTTCTTCCCTGGCTCTGGCATCCCTCACCGGGTATCTGAGGTATGCTTCCGGAGAACATTTTCCGACCGATATTATGGCCGGTGCTGTTGTGGGGGCATGTACAGGATTTTTTGTGCCCTGGATACACCGGTTTAATTCTGAAAATAATATTGGTCTGAATCTGCACCCCGGTAAAATATCACTGCAATTTTCGTTTTAAAGATGATATTTATTGATATCACCCGGGCTACTGTACCGGGGGAGGGAATTTCGTAAATAATTCGGCTATTGCTTCAACCAGATGATGCCGGACATTCAGAGAACCTTTATTCCATGGTATATCGCTTGCCACCCCTCGCCATTTCAGCATCTGTTCGGAAATATCTACTATATCGATGACCAGCGAACCTTCGGGATAATAACTGACAGTCACATCCTCACCTGAGGCACCCCACCAGGGATGATACCCTCGAGAACTCTCCCAGTCCCTCACTTCCAATTTATTTTCGGATGCAACCCGTATAAAAACCGCGAAATCCGATTTTCCGTAATCTTTCAAGGTAAATCCTTTAGTTGATAGAATTCTGTTTATGGTGTCCTTGATAATTTTTCCCAGAAGTGGATTGGATTCAACCGATGCTTCGGACAGATCCAAATCGGCCCACGTGTAGGTTATATAGCTTCTAAAATTGACAGAACGGTCATAATCATACTGAATTCCAGAACCGGCACAGCCTGAAAGAAACAGAAAAACCGTAAGCATCAATTTTTTGAAACCATATTGCATTGGAACCTCAAATAGCATTGCAGTCTTGGTTCAGTCAGGCGATGAAAGGAACATGAAACCGTCCGAGCCGATTGAAACATATCAGCATTTTAACGGTTTCCATGAACTTTCGTTAACTCATCCGCCATCTCCCTGCTCAATATTTCCAGGGTATGGCTCATGGATTCTGCCAGGGAGTTATAATTCAGTGAATCCGCTTCTCTGAATATTTCAGATCTGCGATGAACCACAGGCCGTTTGTCTTTTCCGCTCACAATCTGCCAGACTGCTACCAGCACAACTTTGGATTCCGTGTTCAGCTCGAACCGGCGAATTTCCAGGAATATGCGATAATCCAGATTAGTTACGGTCTGCCAGGGCAGAATAAAAACATGATCCGTTCCGATTAACTGGCTGAGGTTTTCTGCCAGAATACGTGCCAGATTTTCCTGAAGTGGTTCTGCCCAGCGGTAAAATTCCGCCAGATTCAATTCATTGGCTGTTTTGTGAGAAACAATTTGCGGACGATTAAGGTATTCAGGAAATCTGATGGTACCGATACCGATACGAAGGGAATCAGGCCGGTCCTCCGGAGAATTCTTCTGAACGGTACTTGTCAGAATAAAAAAGCGCGAGGGCCGCGATCCGCCACAACCTTCCATCACTAAAATCAGGGCCAGCAAAGCAATAGTATACCAGTTTTTTTTCATATTCCCCTCCGATTTAATCCTTTCCGAAAAAAATATCATTGGGATTCCGTTCCAGGTATTCAACCAGATTCCGGAATGAACGGGCGGTGAGCGAAAGCTCTTTCAGGGCACTGTGAAGGTCATAGCGATCTTCGGCGGCAATACCATCCATCCTCCGTACAAAAACTTCCATGGCAGCCAGGGTTTCAGTCATTTTTTGCGAGGATTCGACCAGTGACTGGATCATCTCGTCACTTCTTTCATCGAAGTTTGTAAACATCGTCTGGGCCCTCTGAAAAGCCTCGGTCATCTCAATGATAGATTTCTCTAATTTAGGCGAACCTACCAGCGTATCAAAACTTTCCATGGATGAGATCAGTTTTTGGGATATTTCCTCAAAAGGAATATTTGCAATGGAAGTGAGAGTATGGGTAAGTGTCTGGACAATTTCTTCGCGCGGCGCAGGAACGGAGGGAATTTCCAGATAATTTTCATTTAATCCCAGACGAACGATTTCCGTCTCCGGAAAATAATCCATTTTGACATATAGCTGATTCAGAACCAGACTCTCAATATTCAACTGAGCTCGCAGTCCCCTATCCAGCAGAAACTTCAGACGTTCCGCAGGAGACATATCCTGCAGATCGATTCCTATACCTTTGATGACATCGGTATAATTTTCGATAAGTACTTCTACATAAAAATTACCCTTTTTATCGAAAATGGGAGTAATCTGTTCAACGTAACCGATCTCAACTCCGCGTAATTTTACCGGAGAACCCACCTCCAGCCCATTTACCGAGCCGCGGAAATAAATTACATATTCATATTTATCGGCAAAGAACCTGGCCGTTCCGAAAACTACGAATACCACCACTATCAGAATAACCGCACCCAGGACAAAAGCACCGACAATTTTTGGACTTGTTTCGATTTTCATTTATTCTCCCGGTTAAAAAACTCAGAAACTCTGGAATTCGGAGGATGATCCCTCAGGTCGGCAGGAACACCCATTCCTGTAATGGTTTTTTCTTCTGAATCGAGGAAAATGACGGTATCGCCAATGGCGAATATGCTATCCAGTTCATGGGAAACAACCACTACGGTAGTCCCCAGATTATCCCGCAATTGTTTAATAAGGCTGTCAAGACGCTGGGAGTTAACCGGATCCAATCCGGCGGTTGGTTCATCAAACAAGAAAATGTCGGGATCGAGAGCCATTGCACGTGCCAGACCGGCCCGTTTACGCATTCCCCCGCTGATATCCGAAGGATAATAGTCCTGATAACCAGCCAGACCTACCAGAGCCAATTTGAATTCAACAATATGTCTGATTTCCGATTGATCATAGTCAGTAAAATTTTCCAGCAAAATAGCGATATTTTCTCCCAGGGTCAGTGAACTCCATAAGGCAGCGCTTTGATACAGGATCCCCATACGGCGTTGCAGAGCTTTCTGTTCCTGCGGAAGCATATCCCATAAATTACGATCGTGATAAAAAATTTTTCCGTTAACCGGTTTCATCAATCCGATAAGATGCCTGAGCAGAGTACTTTTTCCGGATCCGCTGCTTCCCGCAATCATAAATATCTCGCCCTTTCTGATTTCAAAATTAAGATTTTTTTGAATCAGGAAGTTATTATAACGCATTTCGAGATCTTGTACTTTTACATGAACGGCAGTGTCATTCTGATCAGGCATAACACCTTTGCAATAATGGTTAAATTCGTTCCGTCAAATTAACTTCATTGTGAACTTACCATCCCAGTACCGTATAGATATAAGTTGTAACAGCGCTGGCCACTATAATAAATACAATCCCGGTTACCACTGCGGAGGTTGTCGCCTTTCCCACGGCGGAAGCACTTCTTCCGCTCTGCAGCCCTCTCATGCAACCGGCGGTGGCTACCAGTGCCCCATAAATAAATGCTTTTAATAAGCCCAGAAGAAAATGTTGCGGATTAAGAGCGCTTCTGGTCTGCTCAAAATACTGGAGAAAAGAGAGATCTAACATGGCCCAGCCAACCAGAGCTCCTCCCATTATACCAAGGAAATCTGCATAAAGCGCCAGAGGGGGCAGCATGATGGTCAGGGCCAGGAATCGGGGGAGCACCAGGTATTCCATGGGTTCGAATCCAAAGGTCTTCAGGGCATCAATCTCCTGATTTACCATCATGGTTCCCAGCTGAGCCGCGAACGCTGCACCGCTCCGACCTGTTATAATAATTGCGGTCATCAGCGCCCCCATTTCCCGGGTCATGGCGATTCCAACCAGATTTGCGACATAGATCTGAGCACCAAATTGAGTGAGCTGTACTGCTCCCACAAAAGCCATGATGACACCCACCAGAAAGCTGATAAGCGATACGATGGGCAGTGCATTAGCTCCCGAATCCTGCAGGAAGAACCACACATCAGAGACTCTGAATCTGGCTTTGCCTCTGAGAAAATTGAAAAGCCCAATGAAAAGTGCACCGATAAAATCCAGCATGCGCACCGTCTCGGTTGTAACATCGAGAGATACTTCGCCGATTTTTGACAGGAATGTTTCATCCAGTGATTCAGGCTCTGCGGATTCCCGCCCTCGTGAGGTTTCGGCTAAATTTAATAACCGGGGAATCCCGCGGGGAAAAGACTGCAGAACCGTCTCTACTTCATACTGTTTTGCCAGATTCTGTATTTTCCACAAATGAGCTACGAGACGGGTATCCCATGAAGTTATATCCGAGCCGTTTATGGTAACCGACCGCAAATCAAAGTGTTTTTTCAGCATCTTCAGAAAATCAGCCAGTATGTCAGTCTTTGGAGGATTTTTCCAGTCTCCCTTAAGAATAACGGATAGAGTGTCCTCTTGGAGCTGTTCCCAGCTGATGCTTCCGGATGGCTTATTTTCACCATTCCTGTTCATGTAGATACCTCAGCTTCCATAGTTAAATAATAAAGAATTTTATGGAATCTGGCAAAATATTTCAATGCTGTGGCTATCGCATTTTGAACCAGCAATCGGGTCCGGAAGAAATAAGATGTTTCATTACACATCAATCCTCCGTTCTCGCAGTTTGCCAGAAGAAGCCCTCTAAGATTATAATACCTCAACCGTCTGATATCAAGTCTAATGGTGCATTGAGAAAAATAAGCGGGACTTCTTCTCAGAAATTAATGGCGGGATCCTGGCAGTCAATAAAAATTGATTACCCGGATTTCGGCGGTTGAAATGAGCGGAGACTGTTTGGTGAATAAATTAAGATTTATTCTGCGATGATGAGTCAGCAGATTTCCATTCATCCACCCGGGTTTTTTCCCACAATCTCACTCCCAGAAAATACGCAGCCCGGCTGATGGTATGTGAAGCGATTGGTGCTGTTAAAAAAACGAATAGAATGACCAGAAAAGCTTCAAGGATAACAAACCAGTTCTGAAAGTAAAACGCAGTTCCCAGAAGCATGAGACCCAGTCCGAAGGAGGAGGCCTTCGCAGCTGCATGCATACGGGTGAAGACATCAGGAAACCTGAGGAGACCAAGAGAAGACAGGAAAATAAAAAATGATCCGGAAA
>JAFGSO010000292.1 GCA_016934605.1 Calditrichota bacterium
CCGATTGACTGATTGTTCTGTCTGCCGACAAATTTAAAATATAATTCCGCAACATCTGAGAAAACCGAAATCACATCTGTCAGTGAATAACGAAGATGAAATGTCCGGCTTTCATTTTCCGCAGAATAAAACCATCGTACATAGAATTCTGAATCGCTGTATTCAACCAGATAAGAACCGGGCTCTTCATTGTTTTCAGGGATATAATTACCGAAATTGTCGGCAAGGGTGAAATTTTCCACACCTCCGAATCCCGACACCGGCAGTCTGTAATCTGCCCAGGAAAAACGTCCTCTGAAGTTATAGGTTCGGGATTCAGTTATATCAATACTCCCGTCCGGCTGGACAACTGCATGCACCTGAACCCGCTCCAGAGAATAACTTTTAGCAAAACCCTTATAGAAAGGCAGTAACAGGAAAGAGCAGAAAAATAAAGAAAGGAGGAATTTTTCAGGCAACTTCATCACTCGAAACCTCCGGAATATTTCTTTGTTGATAAATTTTTCAATACTTCAGCTGCTTTTCGAAAGGCTATGGCCCTGTGACTGATCCGGTTTTTGATTTCAACTCCCAGTTCAGCATAAGTCCGCTTAAAACCATCGGGAACAAACAGCGGATCGTATCCGAAACCGCCTTCTCCCCGGGGCTCTTTGATAATATGACCCCTTACAATTCCTTCCACAACCTGTTCGTTCAGGTCTGATACGATGGCAACAACACAGCGAAATTGTGCTCCACGCTGCTCATGAGGGACTAACTTAAGCTCAGCGAGCAGCTTTTGATTGTTAGCATCGTAGTCGCGGCTCCTTCCGGCAAAACGCGCAGAATAAATGCCCGGTGCTCCACCCAGTGCATCAACTTCCAGACCGGAATCGTCAGCAAGTGTGATAAGCCCGGTCCGTTGATACACTGGCCGTGCTTTCAGTAAAGCGTTCTCATGAAAACTTTTACCGGTCTCTTCTACTCCGGAAATATCCGGAAAATCCCGTAAGGAGAGCACAGAGAGACCGGGATAATCCAGGATGCGGATAATTTCAGACAATTTATGTAAATTTGCGGTAGCAATCACGATTTTTTGTTTTGCTGAATTGCCCATTAAGTTTTCCACCGATTTACCAGCTCGACATATTTCATCATCAGTTGTTCGCTTTTTTCGGGTGTTGCAGAATCTGTTTGCACATAAAAGTACGCTTTCTCTTTGTCCGGTAGAAACAGCACAGTACCCTCGTTCAGCTGAAGACGGACACCGTCTATGAGTAACCGTTTTTTCCCTTCGCTGTGTTTCATGATCTGACGCATCACCTGGCCCTTCCTGTCCCAGGGACAGGGGACTGCCGTTTTCCGGACATGAATGCCGGGGAGCTCTTTAACCAGTTCGCTCAGGGTACGGTTGCTGAGTGCCAGCATTTCAAGTATCCGGGCGATATTGTACATGCCATCGCTGCTGAAGTGAAAATTTCTGAATATAAAACCGCCTCTTGTGCCTGCTGCAAATTGAATTTCCCTGTTCAGCACCGCATCCATAAGACCCTGGTGATCGCTGCTGGTATACATGATATGACAATTGTGCCGGGAACAGATTTCTTCAACATGAATACAGGTATCGACCGGAACCGCTATTTTATCATACTTATAAAGTTCCAGCGCCAGTCTTACAACCAGCAGAACCAGCTTTTGATGATCTATTAAATTTCCTTTATCATCAATCACCCAGATCTTCTCGGCACTGGCATTGAGGATAAACCCCACATCCGCATTCACGGTTGGAACGATATTCTGTACTTCGTTGATTGATTTCTGCGTACTTTCCGGATCCTGCTCCAGCCGATGTCCCTCCAAAAATGCATTCAAGCCTACTACCTGAACGGAAAGCCGCCCCAGAATAGCAGGAAGAATAGAGGAAGCGCCACCAAATGAAAAATCGACCACAATTTTCGGTGAGCGCCGCCGTATGGCTTCTGCATCGATTTGATTTAAAAAATTAAATCGGTATTGTTCGGTAACCCGGATCGGAAAATCGATCTGTCCGATCTGGTGGCTGGGAGCACGAAAGAAATCCTCTCCGAAAAACAGCCGCTCCATAGATTTGCGCTTCTTTACCGGAAAATCGGTCCCGTCACCATCCAGAAAAATGACCTCAACAGTCTCCTGCTGGCGGGGGGATAGCCGGGTGACCACTCCGGCTGATGCGGAAAAGGAATGGAGCTGATGGCGCACAATGGGAATGGGCATGTTACGTAAATCAAACACCTGTATACCGGTGGACATAAGGCCATTGATAATACCGCGATTTATCATCCGTGAAGGGGGACTGCTGTCCCGGGCTACCAGGACAGTCTTGCCGATTCCCACCATAGCTCCCAGGGCAGCGCCGAGTTTTGAGGCAAACTCCGGAGATATTTCACTGTTAACAAGGCCGCTGACTTTCGATTCAGTGAACAGTTCACGCAGCCAGCGGTCACCCATAATCAGGCTGGTGGTAAGGGTTGCACCAGCCTCAATTTCTTTCTTGGGCCAGATTTTAATATTAGCCTTGACGGTGGCTCCTTTACCAATATACACATCATCGCTGATAAAACAATTGTCAGAAACATATACATCCGGGTCGATTCTTGTCCGGTAGCCAATGACGTCTTTATGGGTAGAGGTGTTTTCGCCGATAGACACATTATCCCATAGAATGGAATCCTGTATCCGGGCATTTTGATGGATGATGCATCCTGCGCCCAGTATGCTGTTCTGAATCACAGCACCCTCTTTAATCCGGACGTCAGGGCCGATAAGTGCAGGTGCTTTGATTATTGCCCCCTCGGCGATTTCCGCTGTTTCATGTTTCCAGATTCCGTCACTGAAACTGTAATCGGGGAGGTGAAGTTTTACCTTGCCGGACAACGCATCGAAGTTGGCCAGCAGATATTCATTCAGGTTTCCTACATCTTTCCAGTAATTTTCCGATATATGCCCGAAAAGTGGTGCCTGGGCACGAAGCATGGCCGGGAACAGATCCTTGCTGAAATCAAATTCTTCTTTCGGGGGTATTCGATGAAGAACGGAAGGCTCAAGCACATAAATTCCGGTGTTGATGGTATCGCTGAATACCTGCCCCCAGGTTGGTTTTTCCAGAAACCGGTCAATTTGTCCGTCTTCTTTGGTCATGACAATGCCGAATTGAAGTGGATTGGTTTGTCGGGAAAGAGCGATAGTCGCTTCCGCGCCTCTTTCCTCATGGAATTTCAGCAGGTGATCCAGGTGATAATCTGTCAGAACATCTCCGCTGATGATAATAAAACGTTCGTCCAGAAATTCTTCGGCATTTTTCACGCTGCCCGCTGTACCAAAATCGGCTTCAGCTGAAACGTATCGGATATTCACTTTCCATTTTTTACCATCCCCGAAATAATCAGTGATATGATGAGGCTGAAAGTAGAGCAGAGCGATAATATCCTGTATGCCGTATTCTTTCAGCAACAGGATAATATGTTCCATCATTGGCTTGTTAAATACAGGGGCCATGGGCTTTGGAAGATTATAGGTAAGAGGCCGCAGGCGTGTTCCAAAGCCGCCGGCCATAATCACTGCCTTCATTGGTATGCTCCCGTTAATTTCTATTTATCCAGCAATTGGGCATAACTGACGGGTACAGGTTTCAGACTAAATGAGTGAAATTGCCCGAGAAGTTCATTCAGGTTTTTTTGTGCCGCTTCTTCATCGGTTAAGTGGTCTACCACCGATTCAAACTCGATAAATTCACCGGCACCTTCCACAACATCCAGATGAATCCGGATATTCCGGAACATGAACAGAGTTCTGGTCTTGTGAACCTGAGCGAGAGAACCAAAAGCCTTATCGAGCAAATGTTTTAGTTTGGTCATATCAGGGCAGGAATAAATATAATATTCGCTCTCCCTGGGTTTCAGTGAACTCTGCCGCCGGTAGAAGATGAGTTCATGATCCGAATCACTCTGGAGTCTTAATTTTAACTGGCCTTCAGGAACTTTATAATAAATGTCTGTCTGTTCCTTTTTCCATTCATATCGGATATCAGGATGTCCCGAAGCAAAGGAATATATGTCCTGCAGAGAAGGGACCTGATATTTGATTTCGATGTTTTTCATGGAGCCATCTTTCCGGATTTCTCCATGAAATTAACAGCTAAGATGATAGTAATCAAGAAGGATTTCAGGTAGGGAAATAAGTTTATTTGACGTAGATCATCGATTTCACGATTCTGGTGTCGCTGCTGGTCAATTGACACAGATATGACCCCGGCCGCACCGGTCGCCCGTCATTCGTTCGTCCGTCCCATTTTACACTGTGGATTCCCGGCTGGCAGTACCCACTGGTGAGCTCACGAATCAGTTGCCCATGCATATCAAAAACGGTCAGTTCAACCCGGGCGATTTTCGGCAGTGAAAAGCGGATTATCGTTTCCC
>JAFGSO010000293.1 GCA_016934605.1 Calditrichota bacterium
GATACCAGTTTAGTAACAGTGGAAATCGGTACCGATGTGCAGATTCTTGACTCTTTGGAAACAACTGCCAACTGGAATGTTTCCGGTGTTCTTTACGATCCGCAGGCAACTACTTTAACAGTGGTCGATACACCCCGAACCGTTGGAGAAAAGGCCCTGCGTCTGGATTATCAGTTCGTGAGAAGCAGCCAGGGAAGAAGCTGGGTCTATCTTAATACCGACCAGCCGATTTATGGGCTGCCGGATACCATTTTGATAGATATCAAATCCAACAATCTGAATCATATAGCCGATCTGCTAATTTCTGATGATAATAATGAACTATTCACTGCCAGCACCGGCCTTTTTGCCAGAAATTCTACCAGATATGAAACATATAAAATACCAATCACCAAATTCAATGCCGTTGATCCGGGTGCTTCCTTCAATTTTCCCATACGGATTCAATCTCTGCAAATAAAACTGTGGTACGTTGGGGTAGTAGGGGATACCAATAGTGGTACCCTGTACTTCGATAATCTGAGGGTTAAATATCCGGTTTTAACGCCAATACTGGATCAGGGAAAGAGTGAAATTCCCGCTGATTTCAATCTTTTTCAGAATTATCCCAATCCCTTCAATCCCACAACGACCATACGTTATAAAATTGATCAACCCGAAAACGTTGTGCTGGAAGTATTCAATCTGCTGGGACAGAAGGTCAGTACCCTGGTCGATAAACGTCAGCATGGAGGAATCTATCAGGTCAGTTTTGATGGAAAAAATCTGTCCAGCGGAGTTTATTTCTGCCGCCTTCAGGCTGGGGGGCAGGTGAAGATTAACAAAATGATTCTGATGAAATAAGGCTGAAGAGCATAGCGCATAGAGCAAAGTGCATAGAGCAAAGTGCATAGAGCAGGAAACATCTTAAGCGCAATTGTTATGAATTCCGAATTTTTCTGTTTCATTCTGCACTAAACTCTATGCTCCGCTCTATGCGCCATGCAGATTTTTTTCAGTGATAATTCCCGTTTTGATAATTTCTTTGATCTTTGATCTTACTTTTTTGATCTTATTTAAAATTTCAAAGCAAACTGATGCCGGTATTCCCTTGGATTCATATGATGTCTTTCAGAAAACCGCCGATTGAAATTAGAAAGATTATTGAACCCAACCTCGTAACTGATTTCTGCAATATTCATGTCACTCTCGATGAGCAATTTACATGCCCAGCCGATTCGAAGTTCATTGACATAATTGACAAACGTTTTTCCGGTTGATTTCTTAAAAAAACGGCTGAAAGCGGTGGTGCTCATATTGACGATGGATGCAGTAGCTTCCAGGCTGAGACGGTTCTTGTAATTTTCATTAATAAAAGTGCACACCCGGTCAATCCGGCTCTGGTCATTCGGTTGTAACCGACGGGTGAATTCAATACTGGAGAGTATTTTTTTATCATTTTTATCGGCCCGGGCCAGAATATCCAAAATGTTAATGAGAGTAATCAGACGACCAAGGCCTTCTTTTTTTTCCAGTTCGTGGATCTTCCGTGCTACCCGCTCCCGTGTCTTGCCATGAAATTGTATACCCCTGTTGCACTCTTTGAACAGCTGTTCCAGCGAGTACAATTCCGGCACTTTCTGTACATTTAAGCCCGCAAAATTTTCTGCAAACTGTACCAGAATAGCTTCATGATTTTTATTTTTTCCCATGGCACCGGCTCTGGAATACCAGGTATGAGGAAGATTGGGACCGATGAAAAACAGATCATCGATGTTATAATACGAAATGCTGTCTCCGATAAACCTTTTGCCTTTACTTCCGCACATGAACATAATTTCATATTCAGAATGGCAGTGCCAATTAAACTGAAGAGTTTTTAAAGATATATATTTTAATTTGAAGGAGGATTCAGGGGGATTAGAGAGTTTAACCTTAACTGGTTTCATAATCTCATTCAGATACTTTATTTCGATTAAAGATACGAAAATGCTCCCTAAAAAGTCAATATAGTATATATTCTTGTTAAAATAAATGTAGAAAATAATTCTTTCACTTTGTTATTTATTGTATATTTAAGTGTGTTTTAAACAGTCGTTTATTCACATACTCCATCCAGAGGTAAATATGTATTATCTGGGGCTTGATGGTGGTGGTACAAAGACCGCTGCAGTATTGTGCGATGCTGAAGGTAAGATATTAAGAAAAACCAGGATGGGACCAGGGAACATTGCTGTTCTCGACCGGGGATCGTTAGCGCAGCTTATCCGAAATATTCTGGCAGAACTTCTGCAGGGTGAAAAAATAGAGTCAATTGAGTGGGGTACCTTTGCCTTTGCCGGAGCGGGACGACCGGAGGAAAAAAAGACTGCGAGTGAACTGCTCAGGGGAGTAGGGCTTAAGAATTTTTCTGTGTTATCTGATGGCGAAATTCTCTATTATTCGATTTTTGGAGATGAAACAGGTATTCTGATCGCTGCCGGAACCGGTTCAATCTGCCTTCTGAAAACAAAACAGGGTAAGTTCAAACAACTTGGAGGATGGGGATATCTGCTGGGCGATGAAGGAAGTGGTTTCGACATCGGCCGCATGGCCATTCAAACAGTCCTGGATGACCTCAGCACAGGGAAAAAGCCATCCGGTTTCTCCGATAAAATACTCCGTTTCTACGGCCTGGAAAATCCGGATAATTTGATTTCTATCATTTATTCATCGATAAATCCACCCAATCTGATTGCCTCCTGTGCCAAACTGGTCAGTGAACTGGCCGAGTTAAATCAGCCTGAAGCTACCCGTATAATTGAAAAGGCGACCGATTCACTGGTTGAATATGCTGAACAGGCGGTGCATTATGTAGGGAATAACTCACTGGGAAGCTATAATGTGGCCCTGGCGGGCGGAATACTTCGTAAATCCTCCTATATAAATCAGCGATTTAAAGAAAAAATTGAGAAGAAAGGTTTAAATTTTAAATACTGGACTCAGGATTTTGAACCAGCAGCAGCCGGGGTTGTATATTCGTTCCGTCAGCTAAACCGGATAGTTCCTCCTTCACTAATGGATGCATTAAAAGAAATAAAATTCTGATTTATCGTATTTAAGTATAAACCGAATTTTGACAGGAATTGAATGCTGATATCTCTTGCTCGGTTAAGGGAGAAATACTATGTTTATCATATTTGTCTGTAAATATTACCAATTCAAATCCAATCAAATTTAAGAGATAGTATGAATATGCGAAAATCATTAAAACTGGCGTCTGTCTTGCTTTTTACGATCCTCAGTTGTGCGGGTGTGAAAAAAGAATCACCTGAGAACTGGGTCGAACAAACTCTGGATAACATGTCTCTCCAGCAGAAAATCGGTCAGATGATGGTTATCCATTATAAGCCACAGTTCTATCCGGAATCCAGCCCTTTCTTCAATCAGTTAGTGGGTTATGTCAAACAATATCATCTGGGGGGAGTCAGTTTATCCACCGGTGAACCATATGCAGTGGCCAGAACACTCAACAGACTTCAGAAAGAAGCAGCAATTCCTCTGCTGGTTATGGCCGATATCGAATGGGGCGTTTCGATGCGGGTTGCGGGAGGAACTACCTTTCCGCCAAATATGGCAATCGGAGCAACACGCTCTGAGGAACATGCCTACAATATGGGAAAAATAACAGCACGTGAATCCAGAGCCATCGGAATTCATGTGGGATTTGTGCCCGTGCTGGATGTGAATAATAATCCCCGCAACATCATTATCAACACACGTTCATTCGGTGAAGATCCGGATCTGGTTGCCCGCCTGGGCAGTGCCTATATAAGAGGTCTGCAGGAAAATGGTGTGTATGCAACTGCCAAGCATTATCCCGGGCATGGAGACACGGATGTCGATTCCCATCTGGGATTGCCGGTGATTGAAGCTTCCAGGAAACGGGTGGAAAACGTGGAATTAGTTCCCTTCCGGGCTGCCGTGGATGCCGGAAC
>JAFGSO010000030.1 GCA_016934605.1 Calditrichota bacterium
ACGATCGGGGAAAAGACCTTGAGGAGGTCAAAGCAGATTACCAGGAAAGGTTTGATGTGCCGGCCGACTGGTTCACTGGTGCATTTGATGATTCGGTGAAGGCAGCCGACTCACTGCTCAACTATTCACTGGATATCTATATTCAGGATATACGGCAGATGACTCCCCAATCCAGCGTTATAATTTTTGATCAATGCTTTAACGGGGCATACATTCATTCTCAATATGTCGCAGGGGAATACCTTTTCGGAGAGGGAAACACTATTGCAGCGATTGCCAATTCGGTAAATGTGATTCAGGATCTGTGGTCGGTGGAATTTCTGGGAATGCTGGATGCAGGAGTGCGAATAGGAG
Source organism: Calditrichota bacterium (assembly GCA_016934605.1). Classification (GTDB taxonomy): domain Bacteria; phylum Calditrichota; class Calditrichia; order RBG-13-44-9; family RBG-13-44-9; genus RQOF01. The sequence continues at coordinate 355 of JAFGSO010000030.1, forward strand.
AGTGGTATAAATTGCGGAATTATCTCGAATCCCATGTTTTGGGGGATCCCACCTTTCGCTTTCTGCCGTCTGATATCGGATATCCCCGGGAACTGTTCAAAAATCCCAATGTCACGGAAAAAACACTTCGTCAATATGTGAATCACAATCATCCGCTGATTCGGGCCTATGCATTATATCGGCTTTTTCAATTGAAAGATTTGGATGTTGAAGATGAACTGATTACGGCCTATCAGCAGGATGAATCGTTTAATGTACGACTGGAAGCCTTAAAATGCCTGGCTTCTTTGCGGACTTCGTCGTTTGAAGAAATTTTAAAGGGTGCAATAGCAGATCCCTATGAATTGATCCGCCGTTTCTCCGTCAAATGGATGGGCGATTTAGGCCGATATGATTACCTGCCTTATCTGGTAGATAATCTTTTCAAGGATCCGGCAAAAAGGGTAAATTCCAACAGCTGGGATGCCATTACGAAAATCGGTTCAGACAGTGCCCGGGCACTGGCCCTCCAGATGTATTCAGGGCAATTCTCCCTTAGCAGAAGGGATGATCTGATGGAGCGGTTACGCTCCAAGGTATCCTCCGACTCGAACTGGTTGTATCAGGATCTGATGGGCAAGATAATGGATGATACCCTGTCTGGGAAAAAACGATATTCGGCTATCCGGACTTTCAGGTATTACCGTTTCAGGGAAGCGGTACCATTTCTGCTGAATTATGTTCAGGATGATTCACAGCCGGAATTTCTCCGTGAAACGGCTATCGAAGCACTGGGGTGGTATACTTTCAGTCTTCACCGAAATCGCATTAAAGAGGTGTGCGAGAGCATTATTAAAAATAAAAAGAATTCAGCGCAGCTGGTGAATGAAGCTCGGAAAACAGTGAAGCGTATCGAAGCAGGAGCGAATGCTCCGGTTACGCCATAGCATGTTCACTGATGATTTACTTTAATTTATAATGGATTATGAACAGTATAATTTTTGATAGATTGAGAAATTACCACAAAGCTACTAAGGCACAAAAAAAACAATATGTAAAGAATTGTGATTAAGTGAAAAAATACTGCCAATACCCCAATATTAATTCGTTATGTCAATAAACTTTCTTTCTTTGTGACTTTGTGCCTTCGTTGTTGTAAACAGGAAAGGTTTACATGATAGATGTCTATATCTCTTAAACAGAATGGCGGGATCAATTGATGGAAAAGATTGTCGAGTGTAAAAATCTGACCCATTCCTATGGTCAGAAACAGGTTTTGAAGAATTTGAGTTTTACTATCAGTAAAGGGAGTATTTTCGGACTTCTGGGGAAAAACGGAGCCGGAAAAACAACCACGATTAATATTCTGAACGGTTATTTGACTCCCACCTCCGGACAGTGCCTGCTGTTCGGCGAAGATTCCCAGCAACTTTCTCCGCAGACCAAAGCGCGCATCGGATATCTGATGGAGGGTCATATTCAGTATTCATTCATGAATATCCGGCAGATTGAAAAATTTTATTCCGCTTTTTATTCCCACTGGAATAGGGATGCCTACTACGACCTGATGTCCAAACTGGATGTGGCCCAGACTCAGAAAATATCCCGGATGTCCTGCGGCCAGCGTTCCCAGGTTGCTCTGGGACTGGTACTGGCGCAGGATCCCGATCTGATGGTGCTGGACGACTATTCCATGGGGCTGGATCCGGGTTACCGCCGTCTCTTCATCGATTATCTGAAAGCCTATGCCGCATCCGAGGGCAAAACTATATTTGTCACGTCGCATATTATCCAGGATCTGGATGGATTCATCGATAAGTGTGTTATCATAGGTGCCGGTGGTGTATTATTTGATGCTTCCATTGAAAAGCTTCGCACTCAATTCCGGAAATTTCAGTTTAAAATTTCCGACGGTTTGCTGCCGCTGAAAAAGAACGGTATTATAACCAATATTGAACAGATCCGAAATGTGGTAACAGTATATACTTTCCAGTCCGAGAAAGAACTTAAAGGTTATTTGAAGAAATCAGATGTTGCTTTCAGCGAGCTCTCTGAAGTGGAAATGTCCCTGGAGGATGCTTTTATCGGTCTTACCGGAAAATATTAGGAGAATAGTATGATTCGAGCCATTTTTTACAAGGAATGGATAAAACTGCGCTGGCCGGTCATTTTGCTCGGCTTTCTGGCCATTGCCATGCTCATTAATGTCTGGCTCAGTGTTATGTGGGATATCAAATTCAGGGAGGCTCATATTTACTGGGTGATGGTTATTACCAATAAACAGCTGTTCTACCACTCCCTGATGTTTTTTCCGGTGATTGCCGGCGTTCTGGTGGCATTTTTTCAATTTGTGCCGGAAGTTCATCAGAACCGGTTAAAACTGTCCCTGCGTTTACCACTGACTGATCGGTTGATTATCCTGTCCATGACATCATTTGGTTTTTTATCACTGGTGGGGTTGTTTCTTTTTTTATTGATTGGGTTTGTTCTGCTATCCTCATTTTATTTTCCCGGTGAAATATTGACAGATATATTCTGGACAATTCTTCCCTGGTTTCTCGGAGGATTCTGTGCCTATTTTCTATCTACCACCATTATAATAGAACCAACCTGGACCAGACGAATTATTCTTGTTCCGATTGCGTACGGATTGATTCATACATTCTTTCTGGCCATGAATGCCTTTGGTTCGAATGCCTACTCTTACCGGAAGAGCCTTCTATTTTTCATTCTGATTACCATTTTCGCCTCATTTACTGTTTACTATGCCGTACATCGCTATCAGAAAGGAGTGGAATAATGTTAGCACGATGGGCCAGAATCTGCCTGATTATCATTACGGTATTTGTTTTAGCAATTTATTTACCTGATATCTACTGGAAAGCCTTTGAAGAAAGAGCTCCCAGAGCATATATCCAGTTCAGTCCCGTGATTGATAAATTTGTTATCATGAAGTCGGATAAAAAAGGTTTCCGCATCTATGATTCAGATGGAGTCCGGTATTCCCGTGAGGAATACGACCGCTTGCTACCCCTCTATAATGCCCGTCAACTGGTCTATGAGCAGGATTTTCCGGATTCTCTTCGCGGAGTTGAGTTGAACCTGGACGAGATCAGAAGGAATGATATTCGCCTTTCTGTTCATCCTGCCGCTTTTCATCAGTCGGAAATTCCCATGTATCCCATGATGGAATCGCAATCCGGCAGAGCAAAACTGGTTTATTCAGACTATTTTTTCCGGATTGATGACCGGATGGAATTTTTCAGTGCCTCTGCCAACGATATCGAAACTGAACTGACTGAAAAATTTACCAGGGAATTGTCCGATCAGAACTTCGCCTTTCCTGCTGTTTATATTGCCGGAAATCCCACCACCCGGAAATCGTTCGATGAAGGTTATTTTATTATCGATTCACAAAATACCATGTTTCATGTGAAAATGGTTAAAGGGGAACCGTTTGTTGCCAGAATTGACATCCCGGACGGAATTTCGATTTCATATATCAATGTTAAGGAATTTGATCTGCGTGAATTCTACGGAGTTGCAGTGACCTCCGAAGGTGAATGTTACCTGATCAGTTACGACAATTACAGATTTGTAAAACTGCCAACACCTCCTTACCAAGAGGATGTCAATGAATTGAAAATATACGGTAATCTGTTCTTCAGAAACATGATTTCGATTTCCGATACCGGTATGACCTGTCTGATAACGGACAGAGATTACCAGCCGATTGATAGCTATACCGATACCTGGAAAGACAGAGCGCAGACAACCGCGGGGGTTATTGCCAGCTATCTTTTCCCTTTTCAGCTGAATTTAAAGATTGAGCGGAGCCTTTTTGTTTATCCCTACCTGCAGCTGTCCACCTGGCATAGCCTGTTCGGTATTCTCATCCTGCTGGTACTGACCTTCTTTCTCGGAAAGAAGAATAAAAATGAAGGGAGAACGAATCTGGTTAATCTGATTGTGGTACTGTTGACCGGTATTTATGGTTTCCTCTCGATTCTTCTGTTCACGCCCATCCACCGGAAATTTTAG
>JAFGSO010000294.1 GCA_016934605.1 Calditrichota bacterium
AGAATTTCGCCGTTTCGGGAAATTTTGAATTCCAGTGGTTTATTGGGATTCCCTTCAATAATATCGGTCATTTCTCCCCAGCTATTTATCTCAGTTTCGTTGATGCTGAGAATCCGGTCTCCTCGCTGAAGACCTGCATCACTTGCAGGGGCACCGGATACAACGTCACCAACCGTAGCAGGCAGACGAGGGGAAAGGTCAAGCTGTTCGGCGTTCTCCTTCTGGAGAATGTTACTTCCGAATACAATTTCTTTTTCAGTATTATCTCGTCGAACGGTCATGACGATCTGATTTCCCAGGTTTGAAAAATATCTGTCCCGAATCTCATTCCAGGAATTAACAGGTTGTCCGTTTATCTCCAGAATTTGATCACCTATTTGCAATCCGGCTTTTTCGGAAACGCCTCCTTCTGACATGTATCCGATTTTTGTGGACTGGATAATGGGTTCACCCTCGACATGAAGCAGACCACTGATGATAACCCACGCCAGAAGTATATTCATGGTTACTCCGCCAACCAGAATCAGGATCTTCTGCCACCAGGTCTTTGAAGCGAATTCATGCGGAGCTCCGGTCAGACTGCTGCTATCCATGCTTTCGTCAATAACCCCGGACATTTTTACATAGCCTCCAAAGGGGATAGCTGAAATACAGTAATCGGTTTCGCCAATCTGTACTCCGAACAGACGGGGGGGGAATCCGATAGAAAAACGCTCCACCCTCACCCCAAAAAGTTTTGCAAAAAGAAAATGCCCCAGTTCATGAAAAAAAACCAGTATGCTGAGGACAAAAATAATTGACAATAGATATATCATTCCTTTTCCCTTTTTTATAACCGTAAAGTTATTAGATGCCTTAATTTGATTTTTGTTTCCATACTAAAGTGAAATTTTATGACTGTATTGCTGAGCCCAGTCATGGATTTCCAGAATTTCGTCCAGTCTGTATTCCTGTAAAGGATTATGGGCCTGTAAGGTTTTGTCGATCAGTCTGGCAATATCGGTAAATTTTATTTCTCCATTCAGAAATTTTCGGACTGCAGTTTCATTGGCGGCATTCAGGACGGCTGTCCTGGTACCTCCCTCCCGGATCGCCTCAATGGCGATTTTCAGGCAGGGGAATTTATTCACCTCAGGTTTTTCAAAATTTAGTTCACCGATATCTTCCAGCGAAAAATTTTTAATGTTCAAGTCCAGACGGCCCGGAAAAGTGAGTGCATACTGGATGGGTATACGCATGTCGGGGTGACCAAGTTGCGCTTTCAGGGAACCGTCCCTGAATTCCACCAGGGAATGAATAATTGACTGCGGATGGATCACAATATCGATCTGGTCTACCGGCAGATTGTACAGCCAGTAAGCTTCTATCACTTCGAGACCTTTATTCATCAGGGTGGCTGAATCGATACTGATTTTTTGCCCCATATTCCAGTTTGGATGAGCCAGCGCCTGTTCTGGTGTCACCTCTGTTAATTTTTCTTTTGGCCAGTCCCGGAAAGGTCCGCCACTGGCAGTCAGAATAATACGTTTCACCGTCTCGCGGTCCTCGCCCTGCAGACACTGCCAGATTGCACTATGTTCGCTGTCAATCGGAAGAAGCAGACATTCTTTTTGTTTTACCAGATCCATGATTAATCTTCCCGCAACCACCAGGGATTCCTTATTGGCAAGCGCAACATCTCTCCCATACCGGAGTGCTGTGAAGGTTGGCATGACTCCCGCACCACCCACCAGGGCATTCACGACAAGATCTGTTTCAGGATCTTCCAGAATGGCCAGCATTTCTTCCATGCCTGCATAAACCCGGCAGATTCCGGACAGTTCTTTCCTGGTATTCTCGAAGAACTGCGGATCGGTAATAATGACTCCATGTGGTCTGAATTCCATCGCCTGCTTAATAAGCAGGTCGGCATTCTGATGGGCAGACAGATACCTGACAGAGAAGAGATCCCTGTGTTGTCTTACCACATCCAGACAGTTTTTTCCAATTGAACCGGTGCTTCCTAAAAGCGTAAGTTTTCTGGCTGATTCCTGATTGTGCGGTGCATTCTTCATAAAAATATGTTGGTAAAGATCTATATTAAAACTGATTTTTCGGCCGGGTCATTTTTAAAAACAGAGAATTCAGACGGATTCAATCCTGCATGCAGTTGTTTCATCAGCTGATTGTCAGCATCAATAGATGAAAATTGGATTGAAAAACATTCTTCATATTTCCGGCGGATCTTTCTGGCCAGCTCCAGGGCAGTCACCTCTTTATTATATTCCCGGACAGTGGCAGTATGAGCCCGGATGTACTCCGATAGTTTCTTTCTAGTGGCATCAGGCATTTTCAGATAATCGGTCAATGTCAGGTGGAGATCCCCCAGAAGGATGGAGCCGTGCTGCAAAATAGCGTTCTCGTAGACTCGCTGGGCACTACCTACCAGTTTTCTTCCGTCAATTTCCACTTCATAACGTGCCGAAGTGGCAAAACAGGCGGCTGCACGGTCGGTTTTATAAATACTGCGGAAATCGGGCTGACTGGCCTCAAATTCTGCCGGAACTCCCAGTTCGCTAAGAGCTTCTACAAAAGGAAGATGTACCAGTCTGTAGAAATGCTCCATATTAAAGGATTTGAAAGGATAGATTACGCTGTAGGTAAGTTCCTGCGCATGAAGAATAGCTCTTCCGCCGGTGGGACGGCGGACCAGGTCTATTCCCCTTCTTCGGCAGGCGAATTCATCAATATCGGAAGCTTTCTGATGATACCCCAGAGATATGCAGTATGGATTCCAGGTAAAAAAGCGGAGGACAGGTCGGTCGAATAATCTGTTCATACTCCGGGCGAGGAAATGATCCGCAGCCATATTAAAATCACCCGCATAGGCATTACAGGGCCAGATTATCCATTCCTTCACATCAAAGTTATCCACGAATCAGTCCCCGGTCACTCCTTTTCAAGAAATCGAGAATATTCTGGATTTCGTCGGACATGTTAATGTTTTTACCGATCATTTCCGCTGCTTCACTCACGGTGTATTCGGAATGAAAGATAAGTTTGTAAGCCCTCTTTATTTCCAGAATGACTTCTCTGGAAAAACCTTTTCTGTCAAGTCCAATAAAATTTGTTCCTCCATAACGGGGTGGTTCACCCATCGCCCTGATATAGGGGGGAACATCTTTGTTAATACGCAGGCCACCACCTATAAAGGAATGCTGTCCTATTTTTACAAACTGATGAATGGCGGTCATGCCACCGATGGTTGCGTTTGCGTCAATTTCAACATGACCGCCCATATTTACTGCATTGGCAATAATCACATTGTCTCTAATGATGCAGTCATGAGCCACATGTACATAGGTCATGATGAAGCAATTTTTTCCTATTGACGTCTTGTAATGGAAAGTCGTTCCACGATGAAGGGTGGTGAATTCCCGAATAATAGTCCCGTCTCCCACTTCCAGATAGGTTTTTTCATTCTTGAATTTAAGATCCTGTGGCGGACAGCTGAGAATGGAATAGTGTCCAATATGGCAATTCTGTCCCAGCCGGGTGCCGTTTTCCAGAATAACACCCTGACCGAGAGAACAGTTGTCGCCGATAATTACATCTTCATTCACCGTGCACATAGGGCCGATTTCCACCTCAGTTCCCAATTCCGCTTTTGGACTGACCATGGCAGTGGGATGAATGTTTGCCAACGGAATCTCCTTCCTGATATTAAGAACGTTTTCGATCGATAATTGCTGCCATCATATCGGCTTCTGCTACCATTTCTCCATCAACAAATGCCCTGCCCTGCATTTTCACGCTGGTGCTGCGTTTTTTTATAAGTTCCAGTTCATAAATCAACTGGGACCCGGGAAGTACTGTTCTTCTGAATCTGACATTATCCAGTCCGCTGAAATAGAGAATTTTATCTTCCGGATTTTCTTCAGAATTCAGCAGCATAATTCCTCCGGTCTGAGCCATTCCTTCAAGGAT
>JAFGSO010000031.1 GCA_016934605.1 Calditrichota bacterium
AAATATGCACATGAAGGACACCGGGTTGGTCTGGTAACGATGACCCGCGGAGAAGCCGGTTCGCTGGGTATTTCGAAAGAAATGAGTCCTGAGCAACTGGCAGCAAAACGTTCGGAAGAATTACACTGTGCTGCGCGGATTTTGAACCTCAAATATCTTAATATCCATCAGTTACCGGACAAAAAACTCAGCGAAATTCCGGAACAGCAGATTCAGGATATCATTCGGAAGGAAATCGAACAATTCTCACCCGATGCTCTGATTACTTTTCATGACGGTGGAATATCTGGTCATCCCGATCACCAGACCGTCACCCGGATCGTATTGAAAGCAGTGAACGAAATAAAGAGACCCACTTTGCTTTTCTGGTTCGGTCTTTCACCGGAACAGGCGGAACAGATAACTTCCCGCAAGCTTATTCCCTTAAATCAATATGAGATTACTCATAAAATCGATGTTTCCGGGTTTCTTTCCCAAAAAAAGAAAGCCATCCAGTGCCATAAAAGCCAGGTTGAGTTATGGCGGATGCTGGAAAATACCCCCGCTGGTTATGATGGCTTTGCATCTCTGGAATATTTTGTTCAAATCCGTCCCTTTCCGGCAAACAAGGAAATCAGTGCTGAACTCTTCTGAATTTGCTTTTGGAAACGAACCGGAGAAAATCAACCGAAAGCTTCTTCCGGGAAAATCGAATTATTATAAATACCTTGCTTTGCATACGGATTTATAATTTATTAATCTGGCTGTGTGATAAAAAAAAGAGTGAACCTGTTGTATCAATCAGAAAATAAAACTATTGAATTTAACCTGAATAATTCACCAACTTTAATATGAGTAGGCAATGCCATGATTTTTCTCTCTGTGCTCTCCGCAACTCTGTGCATATTGAATTGCCACAGAGCACACGGAGGACACAGAGAATGACTCAAGGAAATGAATTAAAAATAAATCAGGCATAAATATATTATCAGTTTTACCGATGAGATGTGACAAAGCAAATTGTAAATTATTCTTAGATATGAAGTCCTGATATTTTATTAAAGTGCCTGAATTTTTGCCCTACCATGATGGGGTTTGTGAATTAATCGGTTAACAAATCAAAAAACAAAATAAAACAAAGGAGAATAAGGTGAAAGAGGCAATTGAAGGTTTAAAACCGAAGTCAATGTGGGAACATTTCTACGAATTATCCAGAATACCTCGCTGTTCCAGAGAAGAAGAAGAGGTACGGGATTACATCATCAAAGTGGCAGAGCGTAACAATCTGAAGCATAAAATGGACCAGGTTGGCAATCTGGTCGTCAAGAAGCCTGCTGCCAAAGGTCTGGAAAATAAACCGGTGATTGTCTTTCAGGGACATCTGGATATGGTCTGTGAGAAAAACAAAGACACCAAACATGATTTCAAGAAAGATCCCATCAAGTTGAAGCGCGAGGGGGACTGGCTGAAAGCAGACGGTACAACGCTGGGTTCGGATAATGGGATTGGTGTTGCTGCCGCTCTTGCCTGGATGGAAGACAAGGAGACGAAAACCGGACCGCTGGAATTTTTGTTTACCATCGATGAAGAAACCGGATTAACCGGAGCGAGGGAACTTTCCAGTGACATGCTGGACGGTAAAATTTTGCTGAACATGGATTCCGAGGAAGACGGAGCCCTGTATATCGGATGCGCCGGAGGAAAGGATGCCGAACTGTTCCTCAGTTACGAATCGGAAAAAATTCCATCCGGATTTGAGCCGGTTCTCATAAAAATTACCGGTCTGATGGGTGGACACTCCGGACTGAATATTCATGAAGGACGGGGAAATGCTATAAAACTGCTTAACCGTTTCCTGTGGAAGGCCCTCCCCCAGGTCAGTGGACGACTGGCATCGATTGAAGGCGGAAGTAAACACAACGCCATTCCCCGCGAAGCAGAAGCCATTATTTTTCTTCCCAAGGACAAAAAATCTGATCTAAAGAAATTGGTTCAGGAATACAATGGAATTTTCAAGGATGAATATAAACCAATCGATCCGAAAGTTGAATTGTCGATGTCAGAATCCGGTTTCGACGTCCCGGAGCAAATGTATACTTCACAATTGCACAACCGTTTGCTGAATCTCCTCTACAGCCTGCCGCATGGCGTTATGGCCATGAGCCATGCCATTGAAGGACTGGTGGAGACCTCAACAAATCTGGCGGTTCTGAGCCGCAAAAATGATGATCTCGCCATTCTTACCAGTCAGAGAAGTTCGGTGGGGAGTGAGCTCACGGAAATTCATGATATGATACTGGCTTGCGGATATCTGGCGGGAGCTCAGGTAAAAAGTGGTGGCGGATATCCCGCCTGGAAACCGAATCCCGATTCTTCACTCCTGAAACGAGCCAAAAAAGTTTATAAAAACCTCTTCGGAAAAGAACCGGAAGTGAAGGCAATCCATGCCGGTCTGGAATGCGGCATTATAGGAGATAAATTCCCGGGTATGGATATGATCTCCTTCGGACCCACCATCATGGGTGCACATTCGCCCGACGAACGGGTTCAGATTTCCACAGTGGAAAAATTCTGGAAATTCCTGGATGGACTGGTAAAAGACATCTCATCACAAACCGTGAACGTCTAAAAAATCAGAGCGGCGAATGTGATTATTCGCCGCTTTTTTTGTTGACCCCATGGTTCAGCTGTATAAAAGGATGAGTGCATATTTCAACATGTTATAAACCATCCCCTCGTAAAATGATCACTATTGAAAAAATTGAAATGGGGTGGGTCAATGAAAAAATAATGAAATATCAAAGTGTTCATTTCATAATATGTATTATAAAAACGTTAATTATAAATATTATTTTAAATCAATTCTAATCCCTAAACTTCTATTTTTTGGTGCCTTAAAGGCTTAGTGGTCCCGGTCTGCCGGGATTTATCAAACAAGTTTCGTCATTTTTTCATTATTCAATGGATCACCTTCCTTAAATCTGTGTATAATGAAAGTATCTCGAAAAAGGAATTCGTTGTATGGCAAAAAAACATAATTTGATTATCTTGACCACCTTGTTTCTGTCGCTTTACATATCATCACTTACGGCTCAGCGGATGAATTGTACCGTAAAGCTAGACATGATGCCGGCGGTTCAACCGCAGGATCAGCAGGAACTCACTGATTTCGGCTCCAAACTGATGGACTATATAAATAACAAACGGTGGAGTGATGAAAATCTGGATATCATTCTACCCTGCAATATCAGTATTATCATCCAGACAGTGAATTATCGGGGTTCTGAAAAGACCTACCTGGCACAATTTCTGATCAGTTCGCCAAGCGGAGAAAATTTCTATGATCAGGGATGGGAGTTCACCTATATTCCCGGACAGTCATTCGAACCATTTCGCACCTCTTTCGATCCCCTGCTGGATCTGATCGATTTTTACGTATATATGGTTATGGCCGGTGAAATGGATACGTTCGAGTTATTCGCAGGCTCTGCTTTCTACGACCGCTGTCAGGAAATCGCCAATCGTGGCCAGCTTAGCAACTACGCCTCCGGGTGGAAAAGCCGACTGGAAGAAGTTATTTTAATCACCGACGGTGATCATGGTCCGCTGAGAGAAGCCAAATTTTATTACTATGAAGGATTATTTTTTGTTGAGAAGCGGGTAAATCCGGAAAATGCCCGTAAATTTGCCGATGCTGTGATCAAACGGCTTCAACAGGTTCACTCCAAGCGACCGAACAGCAAAGCACTTAAAAGATTTTTTGATTCCCATTACCAGGAGATCTGCAAATTGCTGCAGTTCGATGAGGATCGCTCAAATATCAATACACTGATTGATATTAACGCCACTCATATCGAGACATACCGGGAGTGTGAAATCGGTAAATCAGTTTCCAGATAAACATGGTTCAACCCGGATTCAGACATTGAATCTAACAGTAATCATATCGCCGTCTTTGACGATATAGTCCTTACCCTCCAGACGAAGAATACCCTGTTCCCGGCATTTGGCAATACTTTTTAGCCGGATAAAATCGGAATAATGAACCACTTCGGCGCGTATGAAGCCTCTTTCCATATCCGTATGAATTGTACCTGCTGCTTTCCGGGCATTGGTTCCTTGCGGTATGGTCCACGCCCGGCATTCATCTTCATTAAATGTAAAAAATGATATCAGGCCCAGAAGCCGATAAGACTGCTGTATCATCTTGGGTAAAGCCGGCTGAGAGATATTCATTTCTTCCAGAAAAATTCCCCGCTCTTCTTCTTCCAGCTGTACAATCTCAAATTCCAGCCTGGCACAGAGTCCTGTAACGGCAGTGTTGGCTTTGTTCTGATATGTAGCCACCAGCGGTGCCAGCAATTCCTCTTCCCGGGAAATATCTGCTTCACCATAATTCACCACAATCAGCAACGGCTTCGCCGACAAAAACTGAAATCCCCGCAATTTAAATTTATCTTCTTCAGAAAGAGTGCATTCCCGAAGAGGTTTTTCCCGTTCCAGAGCTTCCAGCAGTTTTTTCATGAGTTCCCGTTCACGGATATCAGACTCAGATTTTGCTTTTTGAATTTGACTTTCCAGACGATTTAACCGGCTTTCCACGATGGCCAGATCAGTCAGCAGGAACTCACTCTCCACGATATTGATATCTCTCATGATATCGATGGATCCCTCGGGATGGGGATAAAGTTCATCTTCGAAGGCACGAATCACCACGCAGAGGGCATCGGTATTTTTCAAAACAGCCAGGAGTTGCGGATCAAAACCTTTCTGACGGGTGTTCTTCGGATCGAGCCCGCCTATTTCAATATACTCCACTGTGGCATTGACCTGCTTTTTAGGCTTTAATATGGCAGTCAAGTTGTTCAGCCTGCTGTCCGGAATGCGAACCACACCCCGGTGAACTTCCATTTTCCCGCTCACATGAGATGTTTGCACTTCAACACGGGTAAGTGTGGAAAACAGGGTCGTTTTTCCGGAAAAGGGCAATCCGATGATTCCTACTTCCATAATTAACCTTCGGGAGGTTAAATCAAAAAAGCCCGGCGGACACCGGGCTTCCATGCACTCTGCTAAAAACGAATTTTTTAATTAAAATTGGCCTGCCCATTGATATGCAGATCCTTATTAATAATCTGACCATTAACATCCACCACCGAACCATGACACTGAGCACAGCTGCCGGGAGTGGTAAAATTACCCTGTCCGAAATGTCCGGTTGGAGGCAGACCATGACAGAATGTACATTTTTCGGTTATATCACTTTTTTCCGTCCAGATAACCGGTTCAGTATTACCGGTAATAGGTCTGCTGCCAAACTGGAAAGC
>JAFGSO010000295.1 GCA_016934605.1 Calditrichota bacterium
AAAGATCACTTACCACTATAGTATCAGTTTGCCCGCTTTTCAGGAATAGGGGTTTGATGATATCATGAATTTCAATATTATCGCTCTTTTTATGAAAGATAAAAATCAATAAGAACAATATATGCATAAATACTAATAATAAAACTTTTTTCCTGGTAAATCTCACAGGTGATCCTTTCCAGAGTATCCGGCATTATTGCATCGAAATTAATGACGGATTAAAATGATGTCCAGTTTTTTGAAAAATAATGTTTTTGAAAAAAAGAAACCAGAAAGCTGAGAGCAGAAAGCAGGCAAAATTGAGTGAGAATTTTATTTATTAAGATCAAAGAATTAAGGGTAGAGATCAAAGAAGGAATCATAAAAAGATACTCTGCAATTTTGTTACCGAGGAAATTTTTCTTTTAAAATTATATCAAATCCAGTACTGTTTAAAATAAAAAAGTCTTATAATTAAAGTGAAGGAAAATAAGGCATTTTAGAAAAGTTTTTGATGTTTGATAAACCGGGTGAGATTTTTATTTCAAAATGCTGTCCAAATTATTAAACTAAAAACCTTATTTTGGGAAAGAGTGATCAAAACCAGAAAAAAAATTTCATTTCTCATCTGTCTTTGATCTTAATTCTTTGATCTGTCAAAGTTGTTTAGAGACTAACAATCGCCGTCTTTCCACTGCTTTCTGTTATCTTTAGACCAGCTGAATAAATTTCAAAATGATTTTCTAAAAGTCAGTACTGTGATATTATATTTTGCATTCACAACTGGAGGAACCCATGGATAAAAGAAGCAGCGGTATTCTGATGCATATCACCTCATTGCCTTCCCGTTATGGGATCGGCGATATGGGGACAGAAGCCTACAAATTTGCTGATTTTCTTATAGATACGCAACAAACCTACTGGCAGGTTCTTCCCCTGAATCCGATTTCACTGATAAGCGGGAGTTCACCCTATTCGAGTTATTCCGCATTTGCCGGCAATACACTGTTGATAAGTCCGGATGGACTGGTTGAAATGAATTTGATTGAACAGTCCGATGTAGATAACTATCCGGAACTTTCCGGAGATTCGGTTCAATACGGCAGGGTCTTAAGTGAAAAAAAGAAAATTTCCGTAAACGCTTTTGAAAATTTTAAAAAAAACAGAGAAAAATACGGCGAAAATTTCTCGCATTTTTGTCAGCATAATCAGGATTGGCTGAACGATTTTGCCAGATTTATGGCATTCAAAGACCATTTTCAGGATAGTGACTGGGGAACATGGCCGCCCGGGATAAAAAACCGGATACCGGAAGATTTATCCGATCTTGACAAAAAACTTCATGATCAGATAGAATATCAGAAATTTATGCAATACATATTTTTCCACCAGTGGGAAAATCTCAAAAAGTACTGTAATGAAAGAGGAATACAGATTATTGGTGATATACCATATTATGTTAATTATGATAGTGCGGAAGTCTGGACAAATCCTGAATTTTTTAAACTGGACAGCGACAAACGCTCCACTCATGTGGCGGGAGTTCCACCGGATTATTTCAGTTCAACCGGTCAATTATGGGGCAATCCAGTCTATAATTGGGAAGAATTGAGAAAAAATGGCTATGAATGGTGGATTAAGCGTCTGGATCAGACCTTAAAGCTATACGACATTGTAAGGATCGATCATTTCAGGGGATTTTTAGCTTACTGGGAGGTGCCGGCGCATGAATCGACAGCTATCAATGGTCACTGGGAGAAGGTTCCCGGTGAGGATATATTTCAAAAATTAAAATTAGCTTTTCCAGACCTTCCAATACTTGCTGAAGATCTCGGAGTGATTACGGATGATGTGAGGGAGCTTATGAAGAATTTCGAACTTCCGGGAATGAAAATTTTGGTATTTGCTTTCGATGATAGTCTTCCCCGCAATCCTTATGCACCGCACAATCATGTCCATAACTGTGTCGTATATACAGGTACTCACGATAACAATACGGTTCGGGGCTGGTTCAAGGAGGAGACTTCAGATGAAGATAAATCGAGGATAAGTGAATATCTGGGGAGGGAACTTCTGGAGCATAAGATACACTGGGAATTTATCCGGCTGGCCATGATGTCAGTAGCAAATACGGTCATTTTCCCGATGCAGGATGTACTCGGGCTGGATTCAAAGCATCGCATGAATCTACCGGCAACACTGGATGGCAACTGGAAATGGCGTTTATTAGCGGACCAGATATCTCAGGATGTCCGCGACAAACTTCGCCGGATGACTTATCTTTTTAATCGGCAGAGGGAGGGATAAAATAGGCGCAAGGCGCATGGCTCAAGGCCGGTTGGCAGTGGCAAGAAAACAAGAGGACAGGATACAAGAAAACAAGAAAATGAGTACAAAGTACAAAATACAAAATAGAGAAAGCAGAAACCAGAAAGCAGTCTGTATCACCGACAACCAGTATCCAGTATCCAGCATCCAGTATCCAGCATCCAGAAATAAAAAAGCCTGGTGACGACCTACTCTCCCACCCCGGAACCGGGGCAGTACCATCGGCGCTAGTGGGCTTAACTTCTCTG
>JAFGSO010000296.1 GCA_016934605.1 Calditrichota bacterium
ATTGTGGCTCTGGGAATCGGCTTGTATTTTACCAGAAGAGCCGGAACCGACCTCGGGGAGTATTTTACCTCCGGACGAAGTTTACCCTGGTGGCTGGCAGGTACCAGCATGGTGGCTACCACTTTTGCGGCAGATACCCCGCTTGCGGTGACTGAACTGGTAGCCAATCACGGAATAGCCGGAAACTGGTTATGGTGGAATATGGTGATGAGTGGTCTGTTGACAGTTTTCCTTTTTGCACGCCTCTGGAGAAGAGCAGAAGTGATTACCGACGTGGAATTTACTGAACTGCGTTATTCGGGTAAACCGGCTGCCATCCTCCGTGGTTTCCGGGCCCTTTATCTTGCCATACCCATTAATCTGATAATTCTTGGCTGGGTTACCCTGGCTATGGTCAAGATCATTGAATTGAGTATCGGAGTGGATAAATGGGTGGGAGTCGGTATCTGTGTACTGGTAACGCTGGCCTATAGCGGACTAAGTGGGCTCTGGGGGGTTGTGATTACAGATTTTCTGCAGTTCGGTATCGCCATCATTGGTTCTATTGTGCTGGCTTTTTTTGCGCTGGATGCGGTTGGGGGAATTGGTGGTTTAAAAGAAAGCCTTACAGTAATGTATGGACCCGAAAATGAGGCATTACGTTTTACCCCGGAAATCGGCTCTGCCTGGATGCCTGTTACCGCCTTTCTGGTGTATCTGGCGGTTAACTGGTGGGCAGCCTGGTATCCCGGAGCAGAACCTGGTGGCGGCGGATATGTGGCCCAGCGTATGTTCTCTACAAAAGATGAAAAACATTCTCTCCTGGCCACTCTGTGGTTCAACATTGCCCATTACGCCCTGCGTCCCTGGCCCTGGATTCTGGTAGCATTAACAACGCTGGTTCTCTATCCTGCCCTGCAGGATAAACAAACCGGTTATATACTGGTATTGCTGGATCAGTTGCCCACAGGCTTCAAAGGACTTCTGCTGGCATCCTTTGCGGCGGCATTTATGTCCACCGTCAGTACTCACCTCAACTGGGGAAGTTCTTATATAATCAACGATTTCTACAAAAGATTCCTTAAAAAGAATGCCTCCACCAAACACTATGTCATGGCAGCCCGGCTCACCACGGTTGGGTTGGTTCTGGCCGGAGCACTGGTCACTCTTAAAATGAACACGGTGGCAGGTGCCTGGAAATTCCTGCTGGCTCTCGGTGCCGGCACCGGCTCAGTTTATATTTTACGCTGGTTCTGGTGGCGGATTAATGCCTGGTCTGAAATAGCAGCCATGGTGGCATCATTCATCACTGCTGTATTTCTGCAGTTCGGCCTGGGCATGGATACTACTGATGCCGATATTTTCGCCAAAGTGATGGTCATTACCGTTGCTGTCAGTACGGTTACATGGTTAACTGTCACTTACCTGACGAAACCCACCGAGGAAGCAACCTTGATACGCTTCTTTAAAAAAGTCCATCCTGCGGGTAGATTATGGAATCCAATTGCCGAAAAGGCCGGAGTTAAGGGTGACAAAGGCATTGGCTGGGATCTGATTGACTGGCTGGCAGGGATTGTCCTGATCTATACCACACTCTTCGGTGTCGGTAAACTGATTCTCGGTGAAACCGTTCTGGGCATTATAATGCTCATTATTGCCATAATCGCATTTAATTTTATATTCTGGGATTTAAGACGAAGGGGCTGGAAAACACTCAAGGTAAAATAGATAGACCATTATTGTAACTGATATGATATATTTTATAAAATTCGGCAAAAATATTTATATGAGGTAAGTTAGATGTTATTGGTAATTCGAGAAGATTATGATGCCATAAGCAAATTAGCATCAAGTAGAATTTCGGATCTGCTTAAAAAGAATCCTTATGCAATTCTGGGGCTGGCAACCGGCAGCACACCACTGGGACTTTACAAAGAGCTCATCCGGCTCCACCGGGAAGAAGGACTGGATTTCTCACGGGTGCAAACATTTAATTTGGATGAATACGTCAATGTACCCCGCGAACATGATCAAAGTTATTACTATTTTATGCAGGAAAACCTTTTCAAACACATTAATATTCCTCCGGATGCCATCCATATGCCAAATGGCATGGCAGCGGATATTGAGGAGGAATGTGAATTATATGAGGAACAAATCATTAAAGCAGGTGGAATTGACTTACAGATACTGGGGATAGGATGCAATGGCCATATTGCTTTTAATGAACCATATTCTTCACTTGGATCACGCACCCGGATCAAAACATTAACCGAGAAAACCAGAAATGATAATGCCAGGTTTTTTAAAAACATGGATGAAGTACCGAAATATGCCATTACGATGGGTGTGGGGACCATTATGGATGCAAAATCCATTATTCTGATGGCATCAGGAGAAAAAAAGGCAGATGCCATCAGAAACACTGTGGAAGGACCCATTACGGCCAGATTGCCGGCGACTATCGTGCAAATGCACCGAAATGCCACTATTCTGATCGACAAAGCTGCTGCCAGTCAACTGGATCAGTCACTTAAGATAGCGGAGTAATCATGAAAGACAATGTATTTGATGAAATTAAAAACCTGATCACGGAAGCTTCCAACCCTGCTTCTGAAGACATCGATACCAAAAGTACCACTGAGATACTGGAAATCATTAACTGTGAAGATCACAAAGTTGCTCCCATCGTAAAAGAAGAAATACCCTATATTGCACAGGCGGTGGATATGCTGGTGGATACTTTTCGAAATGGCGGACGTCTTTTTTATATCGGAGCCGGCACCAGCGGACGTCTGGGTGTCCTGGATGCAGCTGAATGTCCCCCCACTTTCGGAACAGATCCGGAAATGGTGCAGGGCATCATTGCAGGAGATAGAGAAGCCCTGGTCACAGCCCAGGAAGGACTGGAAGACAGACCCGAACTGGGAGTGAGGGATCTGATGGTGCGGGGCTTTACTAAAAATGATGTGGCTTGCGGTGTGGCTTCCAGCTACCGGACTCCCTATGTACTGGGAGCCGTTCGAAAAGCCCGGGAAATTGGAGCAAAAACTATATACGTAACCTGTAATCCCCGCTCGGAAATCAAAATTGACGTGGATGTGGCAATTTGTCCAGTGGTTGGGCCGGAAGTCGTTATGGGTTCTACCCGTATGAAAGCAGGAACCGCTACCAAGCTGGTACTAAATATGTTAACGACCGCTTCCATGATCCGCCTGGGCAAAGTGTATGGAAATATGATGGTGGATCTGATAATGACAAACCGTAAACTTCAGGAACGATCCAAACGGGTGGTAATGATGATAACCGGAGTTTCCTATGATAAAGCAGCGGACGTACTGAATCGGGCTGGAGGACATGTAAAAACTGCACTGGTTATGATTCTTAGCAATACTGATGCGGAGGAGGCACGTATCAGGCTGAAGCAAAGCAATGGCATGGTGCGCCAGGCTATTGATATGGGCAAGTAGAATAGAATCCGGGCGAAGGTGTAAGTTCAATTATAATCTTCTCCAGGAGCCGGTCTGCTGGCTTTTTATTTAAAATAGTATGCAGTTAAAACGAGTAAAGGAGCATGGTTATGGCACATCATAAAAGTACAATTATAAAAAAAGTAAAAAGTTGGAGGGAAAATCTTGATCTCACCCGGCCCTATACCATTGCTTATCAAACAATTGATTCGGTGGAAAATATTTTTGTCTACCTGGAAACGGAAGACGGCCTCTATGGTGTGGGATCAGGTTCTCCTGCGTCTTTTATAACCGGAGAATCTATGGATGCAGCCGATGCAGTTCTTGCAGACAAGCTGGAAGATCTGCTGAAAGGCAAAGATATCAGAATGATTCGTCAACATTGCAGGGAACTTCAGACCTCGCTACCTGATACCCCCGCTGCCAGGATGGCGGTTGACATCGCTCTGCATGATATTCTGGCAAAATATTATGAAATACCTCTGGTTGATTTTCTCGGGAGGGTTCATAAAGCCATACCCACATCAAAGACAATCGGAATTAAGGATAGTGTTGAAGAGATGCTCTCGGAAGCGGATGAACATATTAATACCGGCTTTAAAGTAATTAAGCTAAAAATCGGCAGGAATATGGAAAAAGACATTGAATATACCGCAAAATTGCGGGAAAGGGTGGGGTCAACCATCGGTATACGGGTGGATGCCAATCAGGGATATACGCCTCGGCAATTAACCGAATATGCCGCAAAGACTGAAAAGTTCAATATTGAACTGATTGAACAACCATTGCATAAATCCAAAGATCAGGAAATGTCCGAAGTATCGGAAGATATTCGCCGCATCTGTGCCGCCGATGAAAGTCTCCACAACCCGGCAGATGCACTGAAACTGGCACAATCCCCACAGTTATTCGGAATTTATAATATTAAACTGATGAAATGCGGAGGCCTTTATCCGGCAGCTCAAATTGCAGACATTGCCGATACCGCAGGTATTCAACTGATGTGGGGATGCATGGATGAAAGCATCATCAGTATTACCGCTGGACTTCATGTGGCATTTGCCTGTCCGGCAACACGCTATCTGGATCTGGATGGAAGCTTCGACTTGGCACGGGACATTGTCAGCGGCGGATTCAGATTGATAGACGGTCTTATGACCATACCCTATGAACCCGGACTCGGAGTGAAACTTCGGGATTAAACTGATTTCGCGCCTGTTTCTGAATTCGCCTGTATCAAATCCGGTTTCGATACACTGTTTACCGATCAGGAAGGCCAGTAATAGTGACCTATTTGGATGAATTTTTTACAAAATTTGCTTCCTATGCCTGGGGCCCCTGGCTTCTGGCCCTCCTTTTCGGAGGGGGGCTGTTCTTTCTGTTCTATTCTCGGTTTGTACCATTCCGTTATCTGAAGCATGCCGTTGCCATTCTTACCGGAAAATATGATAATCCGGAAGATACCGGAGATATCACCCATTTCCAGGCTCTTTCCAGCGCTCTGGCCGGTACTATTGGTATGGGTAATATTTCCGGGGTAGCAATTGCAATTTATATGGGCGGACCCGGTGCCATTTTCTGGATGTGGATGAGCGCCATCGTGGGGACTGCTACGAAATTTTTTACCTGCTCCCTGGCAATCATGTACCGTGGCAAAGATAGTCTGGGACGCTATCAGGGTGGTCCCATGTATGTTATTACCCAGGGAATGGGACAAAAATGGAAACCCCTGGCGGTATTTTTCTCTCTGGCAGGCCTTATCGGCTGCCTTCCCGCCTTTCAGTCGAATCAGCTGGTGCAGGTTTTCCGGGATATTATCTTTGTACCACGCGGCTGGGTTGGAACCGATCATTTCTGGTTCGATTTCATCGTTGGATTTATTCTGGCTTCAATGTCTGCAGTTGTTATTTTTGGTGGGATTGTTCGTATCGGTGCGGTTACTTCACGGGTGGTTCCCTCCATGGTGGTTGTCTATATGGGTTGTGCTCTGTGGACTCTCATAACCAATTATCAACTGGTCCCCCAGTATTTTGGCCTGATTCTGAGCGATGCCTTTACCGGAAAAGCTGTAGCTGGAGGAGCAGTGTGGACGGTAATAGTAACAGGCATCCGCAGAGCAGCCTTTTCCAATGAGGCAGGAATCGGTACGGAGGAAATGGCCCACGGTGCCGCCAAAACGGAAGAACCCATCCGGGAAGGCCTGGTGGCCATGATGGGCCCTTTTATCGACACAATAATAGTTTGCACAACCACAGCGTTAATGATCCTGATAACAGGCGTCTGGATTACCACCGATGCTAATGGAGTTACCATGACCGCCAGAGCATTCGAAACGGCCATTCCTGTTGTTGGAGATTATATTCTGATGATCTGTGTCCTGTTTTTCAGCCTCAGTACCATGTTCAGCTACTCATATTATGGTACAAAATGTCTGGGTTTTCTGATTGGTGCCGAACGTCAGCATTACTACAACTATTTTTATGTGATTCTGATTATTGTAGCAGCTGTAGTATCCTTGCGAACCGTTATCAATGTAATAGACGGTATGTATGCTCTCATGGCGATACCTACCATGATATCTTCACTCTATCTGGCACGATCGGTGATGAGAGCAGCCCGGGTTTATTTCCGGAGGCTGAAAGATGGTTAATGGTACGGCCATTATTTTGACAGGTGGCTGGCTGCCCGAAAATCATGCAAAAACAGCCCATGGATTGCTTCGCAAATCCGAGCGCTTCAGTATTAAAGGCGTTGTGGATCCGGTATATGCCGGAAAATCGACCGGTGAAATTCTGAAAAATGACTTTTTTGATGTACCTGTTTATAAATCGATAGATGAAACTCTGCAGAAACTTCGGGAAAAACCGCAATTTTGTATTATTGGTGTTGCAGTACATGGGGGTAAATTGCCGGATTCATTCAGACGGGAGATCGAAATTGCGCTGCAAAATAATCTGTCTGTTGTTTCCGGATTGCATACTTACCTCAGTGAGGATCCGCATTTTAAAAAACTGGCTGCCTGGAACGACTGTCAATTGATTGATGTCCGGAAACCCCGACCGGTCTGCGATCTCCGATTCTGGACCGGTGAAATATATTCTGTTCCTGCTCCCCGTATTGCCATGCTCGGCATGGATTGTGTCATCGGAAAACGTACCACCGCGCGGATACTGATGGAAATGCTCCGCTCTAATGGCATAAAAACCGAACTTATCTACACCGGACAGACCGGTTGGATGCAGGGGTTAAAATATGGTTTTATTTTTGATGCAACCGTGAATGACTTCATTGGTGGTGAAATCGAGCGGGCCGTTCTGGAATGTTATCGTGCAGAAAAGCCAGACCTGATTCTGATTGAAGGACAGTCATCACTCAGAAATCCATCCGGTCCGTGCGGTTCGGAATTCATACTGTCAGGAGATTGTAAAGGTGTTATTCTTCAGCATGCTCCCGGTCGAATCTTTTTCGACGGAATGGAAAAATTGAAATATCGCATACCTGATGTGGAAGATGAATTGAAACTCATTGAACACTATGGTGCCCGTCCAATAGCTATTACCCTGAATGAACAGGGAATGGATGAAGTGGGCCTGGAAAAATATCGGTTACGCCTCGAAAAATCAACCCGTCTTCCGGTATTGCGTCCTCTTAAAAACCAATTATCCGGCCTTCTGCCGGCAATACACACTTTTATAGAAAATAGAAAATGATGCGAAAAAGTCAGAAGAAAAAAATGGAGAAGAATATGCCCGCTGGAAATAGAGCAAAATTACTTAAATCCGGGAAATCAGCTGCGCTTATTTCTACTTTAATGCTCTCCCTCTTTTTACAAATGTCCTGTTCACAGGTGAGTACCAGTCCTGTCCGGCAAAAACAGGTTGATAATTTAACCATCCTTCAGAATTCCATCGATAAAATATTGCAGGATTCTGTCCTTCATAGAACGAGAACGGGTATAAAAATTGTCTCTCTGGACAGGGGAGAGGTGCTTTATTCGCGGGACAGTCAGCTGCTTTTTCATCCTGCCTCCAATATGAAACTTCTCACAACAGCCACTGCACTTAAAAAACTGGGTCCGGATTACCGTTTCCGGAACATGGTTTTTGCCGATTCGTTTTCCATAACCAACGGAGGTATTTCAGGCAACCTGTACATGAAAGGTTTTGGAAATCCGGATCTGGTAACAGACGACCTGGAGAAAATTGCTGCAAATCTGGCAGAAAAAGGTATCCGATTCATTGAGGGAAATCTGGTCTGCGACGATTCATATTTCGATGATCTGTTCTGGGGCTCAGGCTGGATGTGGGATGATGCATCTGCCTGGTACTGGGCTCCCATTACACCACTTACGGTGAACGACAATTGTATTGAACTGAAAATCAGACCGGGTAAAAAACTCGGTGATACCGTTCTGGTTGACATGATGCCACAAACAGATTACATGGGAATTGTCAACAAAGCAGTTACTGTCGATTCAACCGACACTCTCCTTCTGGAAAAATTCAAGGTAGAAAGGGAATGGAAACATCCGCAAAACATGATTGTGGTAGAGGGCGGATTTCTCTACACCGATTCACTGGATACCTATCTGATTGATGTTGTTGATGGCACACTCTATACCGGAACACTTTTTTATGAAATTCTCAAACGAAAAGGTATTTCTCTGGCCGGTGAGGTAGTGAGGGACACTGTTCCGGACACAGCTGTAAAATTAATTGAGCACGGGTCTCTGCCACTCTCTCTGATAGTTTATAATACCAATAAAATAAGTGACAATTTATCAGCCGAATTAATTCTAAAAACGCTGGGTGCTGAGTTCAAAAATCCACCCGGCACTGCAAAAAAGGGCATCACAATTATCAACGATTATCTTCATACACTGGGCATTGACACTGCGGCAATCAAACTGGCAGATGGTTCCGGTGTATCGAGGTATAATCTTGTAACTGCAGACCTTCTTATCGAACTCCTGAAAGATATGGATAAAGATTTCAGGGTGCAGGCCGAGTTTAAAACATCTTTGCCCATTGCCTCAATTGATGGGACCCTGAAAAATCGAATGAAGAATACGGCAGCAGCTGATAAATTGCGCGCCAAAACCGGAACACTGAGTGGGGTGAGTGCTCTATCGGGATATACGGTTACCGCAGACGGGGAGAGGATTGCCTTTTCAATGATTATGGAGCATTTTGTTGGATCTTCATCCAAAATTCGTAAAATCCAGGACAAAGTAGGATCGGTGATATCCGGTTTCAGCCGTACGTCCACCATATTTAACCCAGTCAGCGAATGATAATGTTCAAAAATGGGTAGTTGCAGGAGATCTATGTTCAGTCAATCCCTTATAAAAAAATTTGAATCGCTGGAGACACCTTTCTATTATTATGATATGGAAATACTGGAAAATAATCTGAAATGTCTCAAAAAGATAACCTCTGAATTGGGCTATCATGTCCATTATGCCCTGAAAGCCAATGCCAATCCTCCTGTACTGACCAGAATCGCTGACTTCGGATTTGGAGCAGACTGTGTGAGCGGAAACGAAATTTTGCGAGCTCTGGAATGCGGTTTCTCCCCGGAAAAGATAGTTCTCGCCGGTGTGGGGAAAAAAGACAGTGAAATTGCACTAGCGCTGAAGCATAATATCCTCTGCATCAACTGTGAATCCATCCAGGAGCTGCAGATAATTAATAAACTTGCCTCCCGGCAGCAGAAAACTGCCCCGGTTGCACTCCGGGTAAATCCCGATCTGGAAGCCGGGACACATCGCTACATTACCACCGGCCTGAATGAGAACAAATTCGGAATAAATTTCAAAGATCTGGAATCTGTTTCCGGTATGTTATCAGAATTGAATCATATCAGGATAATTGGACTACATACCCATATTGGTTCTCAGATACTCAATCTGGAGGTATTCCGAAATCTGGCCCTGCGGATTAATGATATTCAGAATTGGTTTCAGGAACGAAATATTACATTTGAACATCTGAATCTGGGGGGGGGATTAGGCGTCAATTATCAGAATCCGGATGAGAACATTCTTCCGGATTATCAAAAATATTTTGAATTGATTTCCTCAAATCTGAATGCCCGGGACCGTCAGCAGGTTCATTTTGAACTGGGGAGATCGATGGTGGCTCAATGCGGCGCCCTGATAAGCCGGGTTTTGTATGTGAAAAAAGGTCTGAACAGAAAATTTGCCATTATTGATGCCGGGATGACTGAACTGATACGGCCGGCACTGTATAATGCTTATCATAAAATAGAAAACCTGACGAGTTCAGGCCCGCTTGAAATGTATGATGTGGTCGGTCCGGTTTGTGAATCAAGCGATTTTCTGGGAAAAAAGATAGCTCTGAAAGGTGTGAGGAGGGGAGATATATTAGCAATCAGGACTACCGGGGCATATGCAGAGGTCATGTCTTCCGGATATAATTTGCGGGACAGGGCACCGGCAATCTATTCCGATCAACTGTGATACCCTAAAATCAATTAATGATCTGAAAATGTAAAAGATATCACTTTTTTGATGAATTGACCTGTGCATGTTTTCTTAAGAAATAAAAACATATACGGTTTTATTTGATATACAAATTTTTGTAATTTTAATTTGATTTTCAGGACTCTAAACTAATTACAGGGATAAAGACTATGCATAAATCGAAATATATTACCCTGCTTTTGGGTGGAATTTTATTATTTTCATGTGTTGATAATCGTGATACTGAAATCCGCTTTGGAAATGCAGTTGATAAAATTCAAAAAGAAAAAGCCCCAGACCACTCCCTGAGTGTTCTTGATGTCGAGCTTTTGCGTGAAAATAATGAGTGGATACTCCGGGGAGAAACAACATTACCATCCGCTAGGGAAGAAATTATTGCTTTGGCAGATTCACTTCTGGGAAATGGCGCTTATAAAAATGAATTGAGAATTCTTCCGGATACTTCCCTTGGGGAAAACACCTATGGCATCGTGACGGTTAGCGTTGCCCATTTAAGGGATACCCCAAGTGTTGCCGCCCAGATGATTGACCAGGAGATTATGGGATATGTTGTCCGTCTGCTGAAAAAAGAAAGAGGATGGTTTTTTGTGCAGACTGAATATGATTACCTCGGCTGGATGAGAGGAGAATCCTTCTTCAGAACAGATTCAGCGGGAAGTAGTCGGTGGAAAAACGCCCGGAAAGTTATGGTGACCGATCTTTATCCCATGATTTATTCGAAACCCTCTCTGTCCGCTGAACCGGTAAGTGATGCAGTTCTGAATATGCTGTTGAAAATAGAAGAAACTCACCCTGAATGGTATAAAATTTCGCTTCCTGATGGCCGTACCGGTTATATTCGGGCTTCTGCAGTTTCGCAGGAAATTAACGCCCAACAATCAAGGAAAGAATTGGCCGGCAATATCATAAAAACTGCACGAAGCATGATGGGAATTCCATACTTGTGGGGTGGAAATTCCAGTAAGAGTAATGATTGTTCGGGTTTCACGCAAAATGTGTTCAGAGCACATGGAATTACCCTCCCCAGGGATGCTCGCCAGCAGGTTCTGGTGGGTCTGGAAGTTGAATATGACGAATCATTTGCCACTGTTCTCCCCGGGGATTTGCTCTTTTTTGGTCGTGAAGACCGCATAACTCATGTGGGAATTAGCCTGGGTGGCTCGGGATTTATCCACCAGAGCGGAATGGTTCAGATTAACAGCCTGGATTCCACCGCAGCTAATTTCAGTTCATATCGTCTGAATGGTCTCCAGAAAATAAAGAGAATATTTTAAAAATTCCGGGGTAAATATCATGAATATGAATCGTAAACAGTTTTTATCCCTTTCGGGTATGGGGATCATTGGGTTAGGTTTCCTTGATCCATTGTCACATATGTTTTTCGGACGATCACCAATGGCCAAAAAAAGTCTGGGGGATATTATGATTGAAGTAAAAACCAAACGACTGGAACTTGTCCATACCTGGACTATCTCCAGAAATTCGAGTGATTACAAGGATAATGTCTTTGTAAAACTGGAACATCAGGGTATAACCGGCTACGGAGAGGCGGCTCCGAATGTCCGATATGGTGAAAATGCGCAATTGACCACTCAGAGAATTCAGGAAGTCAGGGATATTTTCAGCCAAATTCCGTTATATCATTACAATAATATCAAAAGTGAACTGGATAAACGGATTACCGATCAGAGTTGTGCAAAGGCAGCGCTTGATATAGCCTTGATGGACTGGATTGGCAAATCCTTTGAACTTCCGCTATACAAAATGTGGGGTCTGGACCCCTCAGATGCACCCGTCACTTCATTCTCAATCGGAATCGATACGGTTGAGGTTATCAAACAGAAGGTAAAAGAGGCAGAACCTTATCCTGTTTTGAAAATAAAAGTTGGAACAGACCGTGATGAAGAGATTATCGGTGCAGTCCGCAGTGTAACCGACAAACCCATTCGGGTCGATGCCAATGAAGGATGGAAGAGCAAGGAAGAGGCGCTGGAAAAGATACAATGGCTGAAATCCCAGGGAATTGAATTTATTGAACAGCCAATGCCCTCTACCATGCTTGAGGAAACCGCCTGGCTCAGGGAACGTGTTGATATACCGGTAATAGCAGATGAAGCGGTTAAAAACGCTGCCGATATACCCAAACTGGCAACTGCCTACGATGGTATCAATATTAAACTGATGAAGTCAGGTGGACTTCTGGAGGCACTTCGGATGATTCACATGGCGAAAGCCCTGAACATGAAAATCATGCTGGGTTGCATGATCGAAAGTTCAGTCGCTATTTCAGCAGCGGCTCAGCTGGCACCGTTCGTGGATTGGGCAGATCTGGATGGGAATCTGCTGATCGGCAACGACCCTTTCCGGGGCATCAAGGTTGAACAGGGACATCTGGTTTATCCGGAAAAGCCCGGTCTGGGTGTTATGGGTGAATTTTAATATTCACTTAGTGGAAAAACAGATATCCGATAAAAATACCCGCTATGATTCCGGCAAAGTCGGCTATGAGACCGGCGGTAACGGCATAGCGGGTTTTTTTGATGTTAACTGAACCGAAATAAACCGCAATTATATAAAAAGTGGTCTCGGTTGCTCCACGGAAAACACTGGAAATTCTTCCTACAAATGAGTCTGGTCCAAACGTGTTCATGATCTCCAGATTCATGCCTCTCGCTGCACTCCCGCTTAACGGTTTCATGAATGCAGTGGGAAGTGCCTCCACAAATTCGGTATTCACACCGAAAAATGCCACAACTGTCGATACCCCCTGAACAATATAATCCAGCGCACCGGATGCTCTGAACACGCCAATGGCCACCAGAATGGCAACCAGGTAGGGAATAATTTTTACTGCAATGGAAAAACCTTCTTTAGCACCGTCGATAAATGCCTCATAAATATTAACTTTTTTGAACAGCGCCAGGGTAATAAAACTGATAATGACACTGAATATGATAAGGCTGCTGGCAACACTGGAAATGGTAGCGACCTGCTCCTGCGGAATAAGAGAAAAATAGACAATTACACCAACCATGAAAAGGGTAATACCACCCAGATACGCCAGTACTACTTTATCCAGAAGGTTAATTTTCTGATAAAAGGAAACGGCTATCAGTCCGGCAATGGTACTGAAAAAAGTAGCCAGCATAATCGGGATGAAAACGTCGGTAGGATTTGCCGCTCCAACCACGGATCGGTCAATCAGAATGGTGAGAGGAATAATGGATAAACCGGAGGTATTCAATACCAGGAACATGATCTGGGCATTGGATGCGGTGTCTTTTATGGGATTAAGTTGCTGCATTTCTTTCATGGTTTTCAAACCCAGGGGAGTGGCTGCATTGTCAAGGCCCAGCATGTTTGCGGAGAAATTCATAATCATAGAAGCGGTGGCCGGATGATCATCGGGTATTTCCGGAAACAGCTTCGAAAAAAATGGCTTGATGGCTTTGCTGAAAAAATGGATAATCCCGCCTTCTTCTCCAATCTTCATGATCCCCAGCCAGAAGGCCATAACACCGGTCAGGTAAATAGACAGTTCGAAACCGGTCTTGGCCATGTCAAAAGTGGACTGTAAAATCTGGGGAAAAACTTCAAAATCCTGAAAAAAAATCAGCTTGACCAGCGCAACCACAAATGCAATTAAGAAGAATGCAATCCAGATAACATTCAGTGCCATATTTTACCCTCAGATGTCTTTAAAAATGGTAGCTAGCACTTCAAAGAAATTGAACAAAACTGTATTAAAATATTTCCCTCCGGAAATTTGCCTCCCCGGTAAAAATATAAATTAATATAACAAAGAAATCTTGCCAATTTCTTCCAAAATTTTATTAAATGATTTCAGATATTTGTATTTTGAATTTCCCGGTTCGAAATATTTTCCAGCAAAACCTGAATACGGATTCATATAATGATTTTCTCTCTTCCTCATCAGTTTTCGTCTGTTTCGAGTTCATTTATTTGTTTATTTTTTATTTCG
>JAFGSO010000297.1 GCA_016934605.1 Calditrichota bacterium
AGCACACAGAGAACACAGAGACAAAGATCAATGTATGGTATAATGATGTGAATGTTTGTGAATTAACCGGGATAGAAGGTATGTCAAAATAAATTTTAACATTTTAGATTATCTCTTCCAGTAGTATCATGAAAGTTTATTCCCAAATAAATCTTAAATTCCTTCATGAACTGACGATAATCAGGATATAAACAGAAATACAGAAGTACAACCGATGCAGGAATCAAAATCTTTCACTGAATTAAATTCAGGGAGAAAAATAAAATGACCAGATATCTCTTCGTCGCTGCCTTACTTCTTATCATTACCGGACTTTCGGGATGCGGAAAAGGCCCGATCGAAAGCGGAGATGAAGCATTTCAGAGACAGAATTATTCTGAAGCGATAAAATACTATCTGGAAGCCGCAAAAGAATTGAAAAATGATGATATGTTGAAGGAAAAAATTGCGACCACCTATTTTCAGGAGGGTGAATTATTTTATGAAAAGAGACATGTCATCAAGGCGTTTGAAGCACGGGTGCGGATGGGAATGCAGTATGTCCCGGAAAATCCATCGACAACAATGAAGCGCACAGTTTCGAACGTTTACCTTAAACTTGCTCAGGCATATCGCAACGCCAGGCCGGAAAATCCATATCAGCAAAGAAAATACTTCGACCAGGCCCTGAAAAATATTGAAAAATCACTGACTCACGATTCAACCAACTCAGCTGCGGTTGAAGCATTAAACCAGTTCAGAGAGGAACACTTTCAATCACTTCTAGAAAAAGGGATGGCTTCCTATAAAAAAGCGGCGAGAGATCCTCTTCAATACATAGCCGCAGATCATTATCTGACGAATGCACTCAAACTGGATCCGGAAAATGCCGAGGCAAAACGATACCGAACGCTGGCACGGAAAAAATCATTAAATCTGCTGGATCCCGGAATGGATGTACCCATAGCGGTAACCGACCAGATGAAAAATGAAGAATACACCGCCTTTCTGGTCGTCACATATAACCTGCTGCCGGAACCGCTGTATGTGAGCGCCGGACATTTTGTACTGGTAAAAGAAAACGGTGAGGAGGTGTATGGAAAAACCAGCGGAATGTTCAGCACGCCACTGGAAGGGAAAACGATTGCTAACGGTTCAGAAACAGCCGGGGTGGTAGCCTTTCCTTCATCCGGGAACAATACTTTCGCCCGGCTGGAATTTCGCAAGGACGGAGAAGTTCTGGGCTACAAAAATCTGCCGTGAAGATATTTCAGGCTGCCTTATTCATAACCACGAAGACACAAAGTCACAAAGCAAATAATACTTATTAAGCATTGAACTATAAATCAGCGATGAGTCAGATTTTTTTCATCAATTCTGATCCAATTACACTCTAATCTTTTTGTACCCTGGGGACTGAGAGGTAAAATTCAGGAATTATTTCATGAGGACCATCTTGCCCAGACGTCGACCGTTTTCAGTCTGCAATTCATAAATGTACAATCCGGAAGAAAATTCAGATCCATCGAACAATACAGACTTTTCTCCGGCCGGATATATTTCAGAATCGATCAGAGTTTCAACAGATTCTCCAAGAATATTATAAATGGAGAGTGTAATTTTCTGACGTTTCTGCAGGGTAAATACAATCCGGGTAACCGGGTTGAAGGGATTGGGATAATTGGTAATCAGGTTAAAATCTCTCGGATTTTTACCAGAAGACCGTGAGATCCCGGTGAAAACAAGACTGTTATTCCCGGTCCGTTGTGCATCAAATTTAAATGTCGGCCAGTCATTTCCGGGAGTTGGTATACCTGGTGAATCCCAGCAGTAAACCGTATTGTTCCAGTTAGCAGTGAATATCTCATTATCTCCGTCACCATCAATATCATAAATTGTTGGAGTGCTCTCCAGAGATGATCCAACAACGTCCTCGGTAATCAGCGGAAAGCCAGTCACCACATTTCCCTGATGATCGAACGCCCATACTTTTCCGGGATCGCCAGACAATCCGTTGGTTGTAGCAATCACATCGGGAAGGCCATCGCCGGACACATCCCCCAGAGCTACCGATTCTTCAACCCAGGTTGCATTCACCAGTATGGGAAAACCGGAGCGGAGGCTGCCATCGTGATTATACACATAAACCATTCCGGAATCGACGGCCAGGGCAGTACCAATGGCAATTTCCGGAAGGCCGTCCCCATCCATATCCGCAACGGCAGGAGCCCCCTGAGTGCCTCCGCGGGGAATAAACGCCGGAAATCCTGCGAGGATCTGACCCTGTCCGTTGAAAGCATACACACCGTTAATGCCGGTACTGATCATGCTGACCCGTATCAGGATATCCACAAACCCGTTCAGATCTATGTCCACCAAACTGGGAGTGCTTTCCACGCTGTTACCCACTTCAATCGGGAAACCGGTGCAAATAGAACCGTCCAGATTCCAGGCATAAATCCTTCCCGGTATATCCAGATTTGAATTCCGGCCGGATCCCACCACGATTTCCATCTCAAAATCGCCATCGATGTCCCCGATAACCGGTGAAGACTCGCTATTCACCGTTATCTGGTTGGGCCAACCTTCCAGTTCAGTTCCATCTTCATTAAAAATATGCACATCAGCAGGACCGTAAGTGGCACTCCCCGAGGGCCAGAGATAGGATAC
>JAFGSO010000032.1 GCA_016934605.1 Calditrichota bacterium
AGTTTCGGTTCAAACCAGGTGGATTTTGGCGGCATGGTTTTGCCGGCGTCGGCAATAGCCATCAGATCTTCGATGGAAGTCGGATAAAGGGCAAAAGCCACACTCCAGTTTCCGCTGTTTACCCTTTTTTCAAGCTCTTTCATGCCACGGATGCCGCCCACAAAATCGATACGCTTATCCTTCCGGGGATCACCGATTCCCAGCAGAGGCGTCAGCAGGTGTTCCTGCAAAATGCTGATGTCCAGTCTCCCGACCGGATCTTTTGCATCATAAACATCCTCTTTCACATCCAGCCTGTACCATTTCCCGTCCATATACATACCGAATTCCTTGCTTTTGATCGGCTTATACGGCTGCCGGCCGTCGATTGGGGTAACAATAAATTTATTCTGCAGTTTTCCCAAAAATTCTTCCTGCGACATGCCATTCAGATCTTTTACTACACGGTTATAATCCAGAATCTGCATCTGGTTATGGGGAAAAATCACCACCAGAAAATAATTATATTCCTCATCGCCCCGGTGATTCGGATTTTCCTGGCGTTTCATATCTCGAACGCGCTGTGCAGCTGCAGAGCGATGGTGACCGTCTGCTACATAAAGATTGTCAACCTTCGCAAACAGATCGACGATCTGCCGGATGGTCTTCTCATCCCTTACCAGCCACAGAATATGGTGAACGCCATCCGGGCTCTTAAAATCGTATTCAGGCCGGGCAAAGGTAATATTTTCAATCAGCTTATCTATTTCCGGCTGTGCTTTATAGGTTAAAAATACCGGTCCCACCTGGGCATTGAGATGTTTGATGTGGTTCACCCGGTCATCTTCTTTATCGGGCCGGGTCAGCTCGTGCTTTTTAATCAGATCCTGTTCATATTCATCCACCGAGGCACAAGCAACCAGTCCGGTCTGCTGATGGCTCCCCATGATCTGCCGATAGATATACAACATCGGTTTTTCATCCTGGAAAACAATTCCTTCCCGGATGAATTTCTGGAGATTTTCTGCGCCCTTTTCATATACTTTTTTATCATAAAGATGAATACCGGGATCCAGATCAATTTCCGGCTTATTGATGTGCAAAAAAGTGTGGGGATTTCCTCTGGCCATCTCCCGGGCTTCATCGGAATCGAGTACATCGTATGGCGGAGCAGCGACTTTTGCCGCCAGATCTTTCTGGGGCCGCAGTCCACGGAAAGGTTTCACAACAGACATAATATCCTCCTGATTTAAAATTCAAATTTTTTAAATTTAGCAGATGGTGCATTTCCAATCAATGCATGAATAAATTTGCAGTATTTCTTCCATTGTCTTATGTAAAAAAAATCGTCCACGAATTACACGAATTAGTCCACGGATTATCTCGAAGGGATGTCTTCGGTATGATCATGACCGAAGACTAGACGGTGAATTCATTTTTTTAAAAAAAGTTTGAAGTTTTTTTATATTAAAGTAATTTGAAAGAATATGAAAATTTTTATCGCTGCTTTCAGAATCGTCATTTTTAATCACTATTCCGGTACACTATCCCTCCGCCAATGATAGTTGCCCAAACCGAATAATCTGGATTCAGAATCACCAGATCGGCATCTTTGCCGACTTCGATGGAACCTTTTCGATCTTCAATCCTCAGAAGTCTGGCAGGATTTCTGGTTACGGTATGTACGGCGGTTTTCAGGGAACAGCCGGTAAAGTTCATGAATTTTACCCATATCTGGTCCAGGGAAATGGCTGTACCGATCAGGGTTCCGTCGAGGTATCGTGCCGTACCATTTTTGGACCGGTATTCTCTATCATTGTAGATATATTCCCCTTCCGGTAAACCAATAGCCTGCACACCATCGGTAATACAGACAATTCTATCATTTCCCAGTAATTGGTGAATCAATTTAATTATTCCCCGATGCAGATGGACTCCGTCGGATATAACCTGGGTGGTGACATTTTCTGATTCAAAAATTGCCAGGAGGGGCCCGGGTTCACGATGATGCAGTGAAGGCATGGCGTTGAAAAGGTGGGTAACATGAGAGATTCCTGCTTTAAAGCCGATCCGGGTTTCTCCGTATGATGCACCGGAATGACCGAATGAAGCAATGATACCATAATCTGCAAGCCGGCGGATGATTTCAAGATTACCGTTTATTTCCGGGGCAATGGTCATCATTTTCAATGAATCGCCTGTAAGCTTTAAAACATCTTCAAGAGCTTTAGTTGAAGGATTATAAATGCTTTTTGGCGAGATTCCGCCCCTTTTCTCAGGATTGATGAAAGGTCCTTCCAGGTGCAGTCCCAGCAGATGGGCGCCTTCCAGAATTTTTCCGGTATTTTCTGCAGCCAGTTCGATATGGTGATTTTCTTTATCCGAATGCACGACCGTTGTTCCCAGAAAGCTGGTTGTTCCGAAACGGGCGAGTGTCCGTGAAATTGTTTGGATAGCTTCGGCGGTACCATCCAGAATATCCGATCCGCCGGCTCCCTGGATATGGACATCGATAAATCCCGGGACGATGATTCTTCCCTTAGCATCGAGGATATGCAGATTTTCGGGTAAATCATTCAGTTTTTGTATCTTTGTAATAGTACTATTTTCTATATAAACATCAACAAATTTGTCTTCAGGCGATTGGTAAAGCCTGCAGTTCTTGATCAGTAATTGATTTTTCATTGGATTTTTAATCAAAGTTAATTGAAAAGATGACTGAATGAATTATACGACTGAATCAACCTACCGATACCAGTCCACAAAGAAAGCTACATATTACAAATATAAAGATTTTCTGGTTTAAGAATGATGCAAAATAACTTTTATCACCCATCATTCCCCAAATGCAGGATTTTGGATGTCAGCATCCTTTTTTCTCCGCCTGGCGGATCCGACCTTAGGCGGATTTTTTCTTTTGTCCCGTCCTTCGGCCGGACAAGCTTTTGTCTTTTTTCTTTAGAATAAGTCTTTCTCCGTGTCCTTTGTGTGCTCAGCGGCATATGAATCGCTACAGGGAGCTCAGGACACAGAGAGAAAGAACTTATTTATGTTTCAGTATGATAATTGATCAATAAAGTGATATTTGCTCGTAAAAAAAGGCGCTCCTGTGAACGCCTTTTTTGGATAATCAAGAATAGTACTAAAGATTATGAGGTGAAAAACATATAACGGTTGTCCTCTATATTGGATTTTTCCTTTAAGTTATCGTACCATTCCGCGAAAAACTGTTGTGACTTCTGGTTCATTAGTCGTGTACGAATGGCATCCTTCTGGTTTTTAAAGCTCTCTTCATCTATTTCCGTTCTTTCAGTTACTTTTATGAAATAAATTCCGCGGTCAGTTTCCAGCATGCCGGATACAGAATCTATCGGCAGACTGAATGCCGCCGCTAGGACTTCCGGTGAACGGCCGATCTTGGAACTGGGTTGTGACCTGGTAAACAGATCGGTGCTATCCAGAGTCATCATGCTGGATTCATCACTCTGCGCAATTTCCAGCAAACTCTTTCCGGTATTCAGCTGTTCCTGGATATTTCCGGCAAATTCACGGGCCAGCTCCAGACGTTTCTGCTGCTCTACCCGGCTTCTGCAAATACTTTCTACTTCTTCCAGCGGGCGGTATCCCTTGGGCAGAACCTGGTCAACTTCGAAGACCACATATCCCTGTGGTGTACGGTATACACTGGATACTGCATTTTCTTTTTCATTAAACGACCACTCCACAGCGCTTTGCAATTGTCCGAATCCGGGAAGGTAATTTCTCCTTGGAAATTCAGGAGTTTGTTTTACTTCATAATTGAAATTGTCTGCGGCCTCTTTAAAACCGTCTTCTCTGGCGGTTTCTGCAAAATTTCCGGCCAGATCCTGGGAGTTTTCCAGGGTTAACGGACTGGGTTCAAATTTCAGGAGAATATGAGAAGCGTGAACCTGTTCCTGACCGTTCTGAACCCTCTTATCATGTACTTTAATAATATGGACACCGAAATTGGTCTGTATCGGACCCACAATTTCTCCGGGTTTTGCTGAGAAAGCCGCTTCAGAAAATTCAGGTACCATCCGGTCCTTTTCAAAATATCCCAGATCGCCATGATTGGAACGAACTGAGGGATCCTCCGAATATTCATCAGCCAGCATGGCAAAGTCCTCGCCGGCTTCTGCCTCGGCTTTAATCTCTTTGGCCAGCTTGATAATTCTTTGGGAATCCGGGGCAGTCGGAGTGGTGGAAAATAAGACATAATTCAATTTACGGCGTTCCTCGATTCTGAAATCCTCTTTATTTTTTTCATAATAATTCCGGATTTCCTTATCACTTGCCTTAACTGAATCTTTGAAAAAAGCCGAGGAAGGTACCATCAGATAGGTCATTTTTGCTTTCTGATTATTTTCAATATAATCCGATTTTAATTCTTCTTCGGTCACCATTACAGAAGCAGTGACGATGTTCTGCAGTTTCTGATAGGGGAGCACTTCCCTCAGGTAATTTTCAACGGGAGTCCAATCAATTTGAGGATTCTGGAGAGCCTGACGGTATTTACTCATATCGAAGGTGCCGTCGGTCATAAAATTTGGATTTTCACTGATGGCCGGTGGTAGGCTTTGCGGATTCTGGGTCATGTAAAGGTAAATTTCACGGTCTGTCACCTGGATATTCCGTCTTTCTATCTCTTTTTTAAACAGAACCTGCTGAACAAACTGTTCCCACACCTGATCCCGTATTTGTGTCATCCGTTCTTCATCGGGCTCCTGACCGGCACTTTCCCTCTCCTGGAGGTAAAGATTCTGGACTGCTTCCTGAAACTCCTGAATGGTAATTTTCTGACCATCAATCTTACCGACAACGTTACTACGACCTTGCAAGCCAGTAAAATCCATCCCCCATTCAAATACCATCAGGGCGACGAAAGCGAATACCAGGATCCAGATGAAAATAAAAGTCATCTCCCGCAGTTTAGTCATCATAAAGCAAAAATCTCCTCTTCTGTTATATCAATAAAATAAAGATTGTAAATTTAAATTTATGACCTTGTAAAACCAACTAAATTATTATTCTTGAGAAAACAAATGGTTCCATGGTAGATGAAAACAGGGTGAGGGAGAAAGGGAAAGAGGGAAAAGGGACAACGGATAAGGGAAAATGGATTTATCATAGAGAGAAAAGAGAAGATGGAGAGCAGTAGTCAGAAAGCAGA
>JAFGSO010000033.1 GCA_016934605.1 Calditrichota bacterium
ATGATCATTACTAAAATCTCAATTCCTAATTCCTAATTGATAATTCCTAATTAAAACAATGGCGGAGAGCCAGGGATTCGAACCCTGTAAATTTAAGTCATTTTCCGTTGTTTTTCGTTGTTTGCCAATGTTGACTTATTTACATACTATACAAGCATTTATATGACTATTTTAGAATCTATGATTTTCCGTTATTTGCCCTTTTTTTCATAAATCTTGACACATTTTCGTCACTTTTTTCGTTTGCTAACTTATGATTATTAAGGAGATTAAAAGTGGCAATTAACCATAAAGTTAATAAAAAACTTGAAAGTTTTAATGAAGAATCGAAGATAAAATTGAGGGTAAGAAAGCTAAAAAACAAGTATTCTATCTACATTGATTATCACACAAACAAAGGCAGGGAGCGGAAATACCTCGGTCTATACCTGGCAGGAGATGAGAATAATTGGCAGGAAGACAGGGTAATTTTACTTA
The DNA here is from genome assembly GCA_016934605.1 of Calditrichota bacterium. Taxonomy (GTDB): domain Bacteria; phylum Calditrichota; class Calditrichia; order RBG-13-44-9; family RBG-13-44-9; genus RQOF01. Next base: position 478 of record JAFGSO010000033.1, read on the forward strand.
AAGCCAGAGAAGTTCAAAGGTTGTTCGAAGAAAAGCTGAAACTTGAGCGTGATAAATTCAAGCTGAACTCCAATAAAAGCGAAGCAAATTTCGTAGATTATTTTGAGCTGATGGCAGAAAAACGCAAAGGAAACACCAGGCATAATTTATTAAGCGTTCTTTCTCATTTAAAAGAATATACAGATGGGACGATAAAATTCTCTGATATCGACCAGGCTTTTTGTGAGGGCTTGAAACATCATATTTTATCTAAATGTTCCATTAATACTACGAAGCACTACTTCTCAAAATTGAGCCAGGCATTAGAAGATGCAATATTCCTATATGATCTTCCTATGCTGAATTATTTTAAACGGGTAAAACATGGCAGATCCACTCCCCCGCCTATACGTTATCTGACCAAAGATGAACTGCAGAATTTAATAGATAATCCTTATCCTAATAAAAAGGTAGTGAATCCTTTTCTCTTCGCTGCGTTTACCGGACTACGATTGTCTGATGTAAAAGCTTTGCTCTTTGAAAATGTGGTAGACGGCAGGATCAATATAACCCAGATCAAAACCAAGATCCCTCTGGATGTTTTGATGAACCCCAATGCTGTAGCCATCATCGAAGAACAGAAACAAATACAGGGAAGAAAATCTGGTAAGATTTTCGATATGCTGGAAGATGATTATCTAAACTGGCGGATTAAGCAATGGGTGAAGAATTGCGGCATCAATAAGACTATCACTTTTCATTGTGCCAGGCACACCTTTGCTACAATGGGTATTACTGCTGGAATGGATATTTATGAAGTTTCCGAATTGTTAGGACATACAGAAATTAAGCACACATTGCTCTATGCAAAGCTGGTTAACAAGAAGAAAGACCTGGCAGCTCTTAAATTCCCAAAGATTTTGTAATCATTGATCTTGGCAATAAATAGGTACTTCTTTCCCTATTATAAAAAGGTTTTAACGACAATTCTATTGACCTTCAGGCAAATTTCCAGCACTTTTTTATAAGTATTATAAGCCTGGGTTAGCTTGATATCGTTTAAAGTTCTGAGATATTCATCTGGTTGTGAAAAATTTGTTCTTTTTATTTCCAAATATTATAAAGTAGATATCAATTCTTTTTAATCCTCTTCCTCCAGCGAATGCATCCTTTTTCTTATCCTGGTTAATATGAAAGGATCTAAATTACCGTTCAGCACAGTCTCGATCTGGCTGGTTACAAGTTCGCTCCTGGTATCAATGATCTTATACTTATCGTTGCTGTAACGGAATTCCCGAGCCACGTCTTCGTTGCCGATAACATAGCAGTTGAAACATTCCTTCCAGGACTTTTTCCTTTTCTGCCTTTTCTCAACAGCTTCATTAATCTTCAGCTGTAAAATTGATTCAGTGGTAGAAATAGCCGGGTTCACATCAACTTCAACAATCCTGTGCTGATGCTTAGTCTCTTTTTCTCCCGGAAGAAGTGTCGATAATTTATGGATACCCTTTTCTCCTCTTAGAAAAACCTGAACATTTGGCCCATTTATCTGAAACACTAAGATCAATGGATTGCTCTGGGCATCAATATTTGCTTCCAGATCTTTTTGTGAGGAGAATGTGATCTGTTCGAAAGCAGGTTTCTTATCCTTTTCTTTTTCTTCTTTTTCGGTAGGAAGCTTCAGCAAAAACACATCAAAGGAATATTGCTTCTTGAAAAGCCACTTAACATAAATTTTACAAACCAATTTGAACCAGTCCTGCTCCTCTTTTCCTATCCGGTGCTGATTCAAACGTCTTATTTCCAGAAGGGCTTTATTGTTTATTTCATTGGAATTGGCAAATTCGATCTCAGTAAAGCTGATCTTGTTTTCTAGAGAATTATACTTTTGGGCAATATGAGTTAGATAATCCAAGTCTTTCTGTCTGCCCACCACATCCGTCAGATCCTCCAGGTAATGAGCTTCTGAATTTAGCTGCTGGATACTTTTTATCAGCCGGTCCAGAGTGAATATTCTGTCGCTTATTTCACTTCGCTCTTTTTCAGTTTTATCCCAGAAACCTTTAGTTGTTTTCTTCATCAGGTTTTGCAATTGACGATTGATCTCATCGTATTTATCGCTTTGCAGGATCTCATCTGTTCTGCGCCTGAGTTCGCCTGTTTTCAAACGCAATTCCCGCAGATTTGCACCGCTGTATTTTCTGGAAAAAGGATCAGTTGATTCGATCTTAATATCGGGATTTTCCAGACTGACACTTTTCACAACAGTCTTTCCATTTTGAATATTTAATTTTAAAAAATCCAGGTCCTTCCTATTCTTGGAAGCAAGGAATCTGGACAATGGAGAAATTACGATCTTCTCGATAGCTCTTTTTACAGGTCTGGCACCGTAAACTGGACTGAATCCATTTTTAATAATCTCATCCAAAACCAGATCATCCACTTCGAGAGTAACTTGACGGCGTAGGATTCCATACCTGCTGATGGCTCTATCCAGCTCATTTTCGGCGATCTTTCTTACGCTGTCTTTATCCAGAGAATTGAAAGGAACAATATGATCTATCCGGTTGATGAATTCAGGTCGGAAGAATTTCTCCATTTTTTCTATATAGTGAAAATCTGTATTCAGTTCATCCCCGCCAAAACCAACTGATTTCATTTCCTTACTGCTAGCACCCAGGTTGGAAGTCATAATTATTATCGCGCTGCGGAAATCTACGGTCTGTCCAGAAGCGCTAGTCAATCTTCCTTCGCCCAGAACTTGGAGCAGAAGGTCAAAAACAGACTGATGGGCTTTCTCTATTTCATCCAGCAGAATAAGTGAGAAAGGCTGTTCAATTATACTGGAGGTAAGAATTCCTCTCTCTTCATTTGAGCCAGGAACACCCAGCAGTTTCTGAACAGCATCGTAGCTGGAATACTCACTCATATCGAGTCTGATCATACGTTCATCACTGCCGAAGATATATTCAGACAGAGATCTTGCCAGGAAAGTTTTACCTACACCAGTCGGACCCAAGAAAATGAAATTTCCCAATGGTTTTTGGGGATCGTTCAATCCGGCTTTGATCGTACTGATCAGATCCACCATAGAATCAACAGCTTTATCCTGTCCCATTACACGGGTGTGAAAGAATTCCTCTACTTTATCCAGCCTTAAAGGTGGATCTTCAGATAAAATATTTTCCGGTAGTCCGGTCTGTCTGGAGAAGATCCTGAAAACATCTTTTTGATCAATTTTATTTAGTTCATTATCTTCGGTTAATCTGGATCTGACAATTTGTTTGAGCAGATTTATAGATTTTCCAGGATTATACCAATAGGGTTCGAATCTGTTGGTCAGTTCAATTATAAGATCGATAGCATCAGTACTGATTTTTATCTTGTTCTGTAATTCCAGTTTTTTGCGGACAGCGTTGGCAATGAAGTAGGCTTTATCATCATTCACATCATGCATTCTGATCTGGCGGAACAACGAAAGAAATCCCGAGTATCTGGTCATGAATTTCTCAAAGCGGGAAGGATCAGCTTCACCCATTACGACGATCTCACCCCTGGCAATGTATTCCTTAAAATACTTCGCTATTTTTGCACCGTGAATAAATGTGGTAGATGCATTTAAAATTTCTATTAGATCTTCGAACCAGATTATACAATTCTCCTGCCTGGCATAGTCCACCATATTCTGCAAAACACCTTCGGACCACTGAGGTGATGATTCTATCTTCTCCGGAGAAGTCAGCCAGATCTCCCGATTGAAAAGAGGTTTTGCACATTGTTTTTTTACAATACGATAAGCGACCTCGTTAAAAACAGCTGATTTACCGGACATAGATTTTCCAATAATCACAATGCTTTCCCGTTTTTCTGAGGAAAGAATATCAAGCACTTCATTAACCTTGTCATCTACTTCATAAGCTCTATCAAATTGTTTATCTTTGGCCAGTGAAGTTACATTTTCAGCGATCTCCAGCATACTATCTTCAGACATTTTCGATTCTTCTTTCAAAACTTCTTCTGATTCCTGAACATGCAGTTTTACAGAAGTAGTTTCAATCCATTCTTTCTTATCAACAAACAAAGGGATAATTTCTTCGGCAGTAAAATCATTCAGATAACTCATAAGTTCATCTTTTGCTAATTTTTGAATATTCTCCCTGCGATCAACGAAGAACTTTATTAGTGGACGCAATACAGGTACAGTAATAAGGAACTGGTCTTCATAGGGTGTAATAATGAATGAAATCTCTCCTTTAAGTTTGGTTCTTCTACGGCGATTTCTATGATCTTTAGGCTGCATCTCAATTTCTATTGAAGAAAGAGTGCTGCCGGGATAATATTTAATCTCACGAAATTGTTCAGGATTCAGTTTCTTGGAAAGTTTAAAAAGTCCAGTTCTAACCTGATCCTTACAGCGCTGCTGGACCACTCCATGAGCCGTTATAAACTGTGCTTCCACCACTTTAACTGTATAACTGTTATCCACATGTTTTCTAATATAAAGCGTGAACATATGCTCCATTCTATTTGCCATTGGCTACCTCTGTAATTCTATCCTTGCGAAAATATATTTTAAATCAAATCCTGTAAATACTTTTTAAGTCTAGATCAAGTTTAACAGGTCCTATCTCGAAATCTCCATTCTTATGTGATTGATCTCTTTCTGCCAGCAGGTTGCTTTCAGGTCGACGATTATGTATTTCATAATTATTACCGATAGAAATTGAAGGCGATTACCATCCGCTCAGCAGCAGATTAATAGCAGCATCTAATCCACATTTCTGGTAGTAATCATATGCTTGAGCTGCGTTCAATCTGATCTCAAAGCTGCTCTCCAGATTTATCAGCTCTCCAGTGCAGCTTCCAGGGTATATGCCTCTGGAGCCATTAATCCGGAAGTCCAGAGAAGCGGATATGCGCCG
>JAFGSO010000298.1 GCA_016934605.1 Calditrichota bacterium
ACCTGATAAACAAACTCCTGATTAGCTGCCACCGGATTTTTATCCACCGAGGCAGTGATCTGAATATCCTGAGCCGGCAGAATTGTCCGAAAGGCCAGGCCGGTAATCAAAAGAAAAATGGTCAAGTAGCTCTTCATTACCAGTCTTTCTCCACCTTCACCCTGCCAGCCGGCGCCTTCTGCCGCCGCAGTTTCTGGTTTTCCTTCTCATCACTGCGCAGGGCCTGCAGAATCCGTTCAGCCTCCTCTTTACTCAGTTCCTTCTTTTTATCTGTTTCCTGCATCTGTTGCTGCTGTTGCTGATCCTTCGATTTATCTTTTTCCTCCGCGTTCGCCATCTGTTGCTGATCTCCCTGCTGTTGGTCTTCTTGATTCTGCTGCTGTTGTTGCTGTTCTCCGGACTGTTGTTGCTGCTGTTGCTGATTCTGCATCGGCTGTTTTTGAGCCATTTCTTTCAGTTTAGCCCTTACCAGTTCCAGATTATGTTTGGCATCCTCATCATCGGGATTCAGTTCCAGTGCCTTGATATAGCTCTGAATGGCCTCCTGATATTTGTTCATCTGATAATAGGTGTTTCCCAGGTTATAATGTACATTCTGCCTTATATTAGCATCTGGTGAATTTAGAGCTTTTTCGTAAGAGGATAACGCCTCTTCGTATTTTTGCTTTTTATAAAGTGCTTCCGCAACATTATAATGTGCCACCGGATTGTCGGGATCGTCCAGCAGCGCATCCTGAAAGTGCTGCAAAGATTCATCCCACTGGCTGTTATCAAAAGCCTCTATACCTTTTTTTATTTTACCCCGGTCCAGATTTGCCCGTACTGGTTCAGTATTGAAGAACAATACTGCTGAACAGATCAGAATTGTTAGAAAAAGTAGATTTCTCATACCGTCAGACTCTTTTGCTCCAGTTGTTTTATTTTTCGTCGTTCACCCAGCAAAGTTTCAATAATAAGAAAGATAAGTGCAATTATCAGAAAAATCTGGAAACGGTCTTCAAACTGGGTGAACTGTCTTGAAGAAAGTTCTTTTTCCTCCATGGCAGAAATCTCATGGTAAATTTTATCCAGTTCCGATTCACCGGTACTTGAAATATAATACTTTCCGCCGGTTTCGAAGGCAATTTTCTCGAGTGTTAATACATCCAGTTTGGTGGTGACAATCTGTCCGTCACGGTCTTTCTTATATCCTACACGGTTTCCGTATGCATCATATTCAGGAATTGGGGCACCCTGAGGCGATCCGATTCCAATGGTATAAATGATGATTCCTTCTCTTGCCGCTTCTTTAGCCTTTTCCAGCGGATTGCCTTCGTGATCCTCACCGTCGGTAATCAAAACCAGTACTTTATGTTTAAATTCCTGAGCCACGAAGGATTTCATGGCTACATCAATGGCCCTGCTTATTGCCGTTCCCGGCTGGGGTATGACATCAGTATCGATATCATTGAGAAACAGCCTGGCAGCACTATAATCCAGGGTGAGTGGACACTGCACGAAAGCAATACCGGAGAAGCATATCAAGCCCACCCGATCTCCTTCCAGCCGATCGATGAAAGTGGATACCTCATGCTTGGCTTTTTCCAGGCGATTGGGGGGCACATCCTCGGCCAGCATGCTTTTCGAGACATCCAGTGCCACAAATATATCCACACCGCTTCTCTTTACCTGCTCGAGTTTGGTACCGATCTGGGGATCGGCCAGGGCAAAGACCAGGACAATAAAGGAAATCAGAATCAGGACAGTTTTCCACAGCTGTTTCCTGCGACTCACTGAACGTACCAGTTGCTCCACCAGTTTCTCATCACCTACTTTTTTCAGGAGTTTCTTCCTCCTCCGGAAACTCCAGACAAAGAAAATAATGAGTACCGGTACCAGCCAGTATAAATGAAAAAATTCCGGATATCCAAAACGAAGCATAAAGGCAATTGCTAAATTTTAATGATTGTAAAGACCTTAATATACAGATCTAATACTTAAAAATTTCCATAGTTACTTATTACTCATCCCTTATAACTTATAACTTGCATTATCATGGCAGTTTTCTCAGCCAGGTATTCAGTAAAAGAATTTCGATGATCAGCAGCAGAAGCCCGGCGCCGGCATAATTGATATAAAGTTCACGATAGCGGGTAAATTCCTTTACCTGGATCCTGGTTTTTTCCATTTCATTGATTTCCTGATAAATCTGACGAAGTTTTTCCGTATCAGTCGCTCGAAAATACTGGCCGCCGGTTTGATTGGCAATATTTTTCAGCAGCTCTTCGTCAATTTCTACCTGCATTGAAATATAGCGTCTGCCGAATATGGGATCGTCCACCGGATACATAGCCGAGCCACGCGTTCCGGCACCTATGGTATAAATTCTGATATCGAACGTTTCCGCTACCTGGGCTGCCGTGAGAGGATCAATCTCGCCGGCATTATTCCGCCCATCGGTCAGCAGAATAATCACTTTGGATTTTGCCCTGCTGTTCTTCAGGCGTAAAACAGAGGTAGCCAGTCCGTTACCGATGGCCGTTCCGTCCCATTGCTCAGGAGCCACCTGTATTTTATCCAGCAGTTCGGTAAGTACTCCGTAATCAAGCGTTAGCGGACACTGGGTAAAGGCTTCACCGGCGAAAATTACCAGTCCGATCCGGTCATTATTGCGCCCCTGAATAAATTCGCTAGCTACTTCCTTGGCTGCCACAATCCGGTTTTTGGGCTTAAAATCCTCTGCCAGCATGGAAGTACTCACATCCAGTGCCAGCATGATATCAATTCCCTCCGTGGTAATTTCCTGTTTTCGTGTTCCGGACTGCGGTCTTGCCAGTCCTATGATTATCAGGACCAGCACCAGCATCCGGAAGATATAGGCATTCTTCCGAAATCGAAGTCGCCAGGTCTGGGGCAGCCTCTTCATATGCCGGAGTGTGGAATACTGAATTTTTCCACTCAACCGCTTCCGGCGACGCAGGTGATAATACACCAGCGGCGGTATCAGAAGCAGCAGAAACAGAAATTCCGGATTGGCAAATCGAAACACAGCTACATTACCCCACTTAATACATACACTTATGTGCTCTTCTCATTTTATAAATTATTCCGCGGCAATACTGTCTGCCGTCACCGGCTCTTCCATGATGTCAGCTGGTTTCAGTTTATAGTCTTTCAGTTTGGTTTCCGGAATCAGATATACTGACTGATACTGATCCGTTACCGCATAAATCTTATTATCCTTTTTACTGCCCAGTCTTATTTCTCTCATCTTTGAGTCACCATCATAAAGCGACACTGTCAACACCGGCCTGTCCAGTCCGTAACGTGAGGCATTAAAAGAACCATCTCTTACAAATTCCGATATCGTGGTGAAATCAAGGCTGGAGAAGAAGGAACTGATCTTCTGGCTCTTTACCGGAGCATACTCCGGCTCCAGCATTATCCAGTTGCCACTGGTATCTTTTGCGCAGGAAATGAGCGTATCTCCGTAAATGACTGTAAGACTGTCTACATCTGAACGTTCGAACTGAACCAGATCGGTGCTCCGGAAATCGGTGGATTTTTGATTTAAATCCTTAACCAGCAGAGAATCTACCTCAAAAATCGGTTTTCTGGTATCATCTTTCGCATAAAATTTTCCGTCAATTTCGCGACTGACCATCAGCTTTTTCTGACCCTGTTCCGGACCCAGAAGCAATGTTACTTCAATCATGGGATTCGTGAGTCCATATCTGCGAAGTTCAGTACCCTCTTCATCCACGAAAGATTTGGCCCGGTTGTTTTCCAATCTGGAAAGAATGGTGGACATTTTCCCGTTATCGGCCGGACGGTTGATGTTTAGAAAGGTCCATTCCGCAGGAGTGGTCTTTTCAAATTCAAACTCACCATGTTGGTTTTCGACGCTTATTTTCCTGACATCATTGCGTTGAAAATGAAGCAGTTTCTTATCCCGGATATCAAACAACTTTTTCTCAAAATTCGTCTTCACATTCTGGTTGATGGTATAAACAACTGAATCCGTTTTGGCCGAAAACACATAGGCTCCTACTGGAGTCTTATCACCCATCCAAAGGGAGTCGGTCTCGCCTTCACCGGCGTCCAACCTTACCCAAATTGCCTGATCGCTCAGACCGTATTCCTTTAACTGTTCGGGCGTAATCTCAAACCTGGTAATTTTATTCGCATTCAGAAGAGTCGTCAGCATGGAATTAATGGTGGATTCATCGGCTCCGGTATATATCGGTTCGGTGATACGCCACTCTCCCTGGATTTTTTTCACGGTAA
>JAFGSO010000299.1 GCA_016934605.1 Calditrichota bacterium
GGAGGGAAGAAATTGAGTCGGAAGCCAGATTGATTCAACAAGAAATCTCCCGGCGGCAGACCTGGCGATATCCTCTCCGGTGGCATTGACAATCGGGATGAGCCCGTACAGGGCAAAATACATCTGTGATTCATTCTGATAATAATAATCCACCCCCCGGATCCGTAAAAAACTACCCGACCTGATGATCGGTTTCCATACAAAACCCTCACCAAGCTTAATGTTTTGAACTGCCTCAAACGGCATCCACTGCGCACTGGCACTGGTTTTTATAGAACCCTTCATTTTTAATTCCACACCCTCTGCAAGTATGGTACCTGGCTCGATAGCATGGGTAAGGTATAACCGGGCAGTTTCCGGTAATTCCTTTACCAGACTGTCTGAAAATGGTTGTTTTTGGCCGGAAGTGTTCTTCAGTTTCTTCTGAATTTCCTCAACCCCGGACATATAGCTGGTGTTTCGAATCCACAAATATGCAGAAAAAATAATAAATAACGAAATGATAACAATGGCAATAATTTTGAGCATTTTTTACGGTCCTGATCATTTTTCCCTGGAAATGTTTTATTTACTGTTTTTTTACTTCAAAGCGCATCAAAGTGAATTGACTGATTTGAAAATAAGGGAAATAAAAAAAGGCTGTTCTAATAACAGCCTTCTATAAAGCGACAATAATCACCTGAAAAATCAGGCTTCCAGCTGGGGATAAACACTGATTCTGGAGCGGTTTTTATCTTTTCTTTCAAATCTGACAAAACCATCGATCAGAGAAAAAATAGTATCATCTTTTCCCATTTTAACATTGGTTCCGGGATGAAATTTTGTTCCCCGCTGCCGAACAATAATGCTTCCGGCTGTTACATACTCATTTCCAAATTTTTTCACGCCCAGTCTTTTACTCTGACTTTCGCGTCCGTTTCTTGAACTTCCAACACCTTTTTTATGAGCCATAAGATACCTCCGTATGCTCTTTTAAACTATATTTTCAATCTGTATTCTGGTAAAATTCTGGCGGTGACCACGTTTGACCTGGTAACCTTTCCGCCTTTTCTTCTTCCAGACAATCACTTTCTTATCGCGTCCATGTTCCAGAATTTTGGCAGATACTTTGGCGTCTTTAACCAGAGGATTACCGATCTTCGTTTCTTTCTCATCACCCATCAGAAGGACATTATCAAATTCAACCAGTTCACCTACTTCCTGATGCAAATAGGGAACCTTTAATATTTTATTTTCCTCAGCCCGAAACTGTTTCCCGGCAATGTCGACAATCGCGTACATGAACTGAACTCCTGATATCGTAGTCAAATTAATTTTTAACCGTAAAATTTAAAGATCACCTGATGTAATTACAAGAAGAAAATATTTTATAGATTTCATCCAAAAAAACAACCAGTAATATCCATCTGAGTTAATAAAATCCACATTTATAACCTGATAAAGACGACTTTGTCATTTATCGTTTTAAACATTTCTGTAAAAAAACTTCATAGATGAATAGATTTTAAAATGAATCTGCTTCGTTTTCTTCATCATCCTCTTCAGATATGGTGAGCATGCTGCTGAGCAGATCTTTGAACTGATAGCCGGTATCCAATAAATATTTACTGAGAAAGGAATATTCTGCCAGACCAAACAAAACAAATTCCATCAGCAAATAGGTGGTATCCCGATCGGCATCGGGATGGTATTCCTTGACCAGATCTTGCAGTCCCGGAACGCTGTTCAGTGTTTTTTCGTAGTTACCGCGGGGCACATCGGTCAGTAAATCGACACTGTTTCCCTCACCAAACCAGTTCACAATTTTCTGATAGGGAGAGGATTCCTGTTTTCTTTTCATTTTTTCCGGATCGGGGAAAAACCGCAAAAACTGGACTCTGATGGCTTTTCCAATCAGAGAATGGGCCACTTTAAGGGATCCCTCCTGTTCTCCTTCATAGACCAGTTCTACTTTTCCGGTAATTGCCGGAATGATTCCGTTAAGATCTGATATCCGTACCGTAGTGCTGTTTTCATTGTTCAGCAGAAGACGCCTCTCTGCACTGCTGATCAGATTTTCATAGGCTGAAATTGATAACCGGGCAGATACGCCACTTTTCGAATCGATATATTCGCTCTCACGCGCTTCGAATGAAATCTGTTCAACCAGATCCTTTATGAAATCGTGAACTTTGACTTTCGTTTTACTTTCCTCATGAATTCTGGCTTCCTGTTCGGTAATCATTCTGGAATCCATGATGCTCTTCGGATAATGAGTCAGAATCTGGCTCTCAATCCGGTCCTTGAGAGGCGTAACTATGGCTCCGCGATTGGTGTAGTCCTCCGGATTGGCGGTAAAAACAAATAGAATATCCAGCGGCAGCCGGATTTTGAAGCCGCGGATCTGGACATCTCGCTCCTGCAGGATATTGAACAGAGCCACCTGTATCCTTGCCTGAAGATCGGGCAGTTCATTGATGACAAAAATACATCGATGAGACCTCGGGATTAAACCGAAATGTATGACGCGTTCATCGGAATAGGGCAGCTTCAAGGCAGCTGCTTTAATGGGATCCACATCGCCCACCAGGTCGGCAATGGATACATCGGGAGTGGCCAGTTTTTCGGTATATCGTTCTGAACGGTGCATCCAGCGAACAGGTGTCTCATCACCGCGTTCGGCAATCTGATCTTTGGCATAGCGGGATAGGGGAGCCAGAGGATCATCGTTCAGTTCCGAACCATCGATGACAGGAATATATTCATTCAGCAGATCCACCATCTGACGGGCAATGCGGGTCTTGGCCTGACCCCGCAGCCCCAGCAGTGTAATATTATGCTGTGCCAGAATAGCCCTTTGCAGATCCGGGATCACGGAATAGTCATAACCAATGATCCCACTGAAAATTTCACCGCCGTTTTTCATTTTGTGTATCAGATTGGATCGTAGTTCCTCTTTGATTGTCTGCGGTTTGTATCCGGACTTTTTTAATTGCCCCAGATTTTTGATTTTATCAAAATTTGGTATTGTCATTTTTTTCAACTCCTCGGTCTTTTCATATCTAATTTCAGAGGGATAGACTCCAACTCTTTGGTATTCTATCTTACTTTTTTACGCCGGTTTCGGATATAATCCTCAAATATAAATTCACCCAGATTCTGAAGACTGCTATAGTAGGCTCGTCCCTGATTGACTCTGGTAAAATCACGGACAAACTGCTGGAGATAGGGATCTCTGGCAATCATAAATGTAGTGATGGGAATGTGAAGACGCCGGCAGCGTGCAGCAAGGTTAAGGGTACGGTTCACAATTTTACGGTCCAGCCCGAACGGATTCTTGTAATATTTCAAACCTTCCTTCAGGCAGGTTGGTTTGCCGTCTGTGATCATAAATATCTGCTTGTTTCTGGTTTTTCTCCGCCGCAGAATGTCCATGGCCAGTTCCAGCCCCGCCACGGTATTGGTATAGTACGGACCGACCTGCAGATACGGCAGATCTTTGATTTCAATCGGCCAGGCATCAGTGCCGAAGACCAGAATATCCAGAGTGTCCTTTGGATATCGGGTGGTGATCAGTTCCGCCAGAGCCATGGCTACTTTCTTGGCAGGTGTGATTCTGTCCTCACCGTATAAAATCATGGAGTGTGAAATGTCTATCATCAATGCCGTGGAGGTGATAGTTTTATATTCGCGTTCCTCCACCTCCAGATCTTTTTCGGTCAATCTGAAATCGCGTATTCCATGATTGATCTGGGCATTGCGGATGGACTCAGTCATGGCGATCTGATCCATAGAATCTCCGAACTGAAATTCCCGGCGATCGGATGTTGACTCATCCCCGAGGCCGGGGTAGGGTGTCCGGTGATTCCCCGGACCCGATTTTTTCAGCTTGGAGAAAATTTCCTCCAGCGAACGCCGTCGGATCTCCTGCTCGGATCTGGCAGTAAGCACGAAATTACCCGGGTCACTGTCATCTTCCCTGATGTATCCTTTTTCCTTCAGCTCATCGATGAAGTCTCCCATTCCATATTCGTCTCCGGTTAACTGATAATTTCGGTCCAGTTCATTCAGAAGCCGGAGTGCTTCCGCCACATTGCCCGCCGTATAATTCAGGATCTGCATGAACAGATCCAGAAGCTGCTGGAATAACGATTTCCCATCGTTATCCGGAATGAATTCTGCAAATCGATATCCAAGCATGGCTGTATCTTTTATTTCATTCAACTTGATTGTCCGGACAGTCTTCATCCGTTTCTGTTCAAACGCAAAAAGGAAATAAATGTTCTGTGAAAAAGTCTTGTCAGGAAAGTTTTTTATTTCTCAAACTGAAGTTTAACAGTTGAAAAAATTCAATTCAATAAAAACATATACTTAGCATATGCATTTTTTTTCTTGGCACTACATTTTTTCTGTTTATTTATATTTCCCGGATGGTTGGTGGAAGGGAGACACCCACGGCCTTGA
>JAFGSO010000300.1 GCA_016934605.1 Calditrichota bacterium
ACACCGGCAATCCACAGCACCCGTCTGAATACCCTCGCATCCCTGGTGGAACGACCTGACTCCGTCGTGATAACAACCCCGGTGGGACTTCTTCAGAGGATAGACCCTCCTGATAATATCCGGAAGATGGTGAGCCATTTGCAGGTGGGTGACACAATAGATCGTGATTTTCTGCTGGAATGGCTGGTGGAATCCGGGTTCGAGCGGATGTCCGCGATCGAGGAAATCGGACAATTCAGTGCAAGAGGTGGTATCGTGGATGTTTTCTCTCTGGAATCGGAATCTCCCTATCGAATTGAATTTTTCGGCGATACCATAGAATCGCTGCGCGAATTTGATATCATTTCCCAGCTTTCCACCAGAAAGGTGGATAAAATCAGGATCATGGGTAAGAATGGTGAGAGAAACCATCAATCTACACTTTTTCGGTATCTTACCCCGGTTTCTCTGATTTTCTGGGATGATGTAGAATTGACCGAAAAAATTATTCGTGAATGGCTGGACCAGGCAGCAGAAAAATTTAATCAGAATGGAAAGACCGGTTTAAAACCTTCTGAGGCTTATCTGAGCCGGGAAGAGCTGGCCAAATACTCCCGACCTCATCGCCAGATTTTCCACGTGCATTTCAGCTCGGAGGACCGAAACCAGGTTGACTTCCGTGCAGGAAAACCTCCCTCTTTTCAGGGAAATATTAAACTTTTTATTAAATATCTTGAAAAAAAGTTTACCCGAAAACAGGCACAGTCTTTCCCGGTTTATATCGTTGCAGACACTCCGGCAAGACGAGATCGGCTGGAAGAAATTATTCAGGCTGAAATTGGCTGGGTACCGCCTGTCCGTTTCATCCAGGGTGATATTCACCATGGTTTTTCCATGAGCGGAATTCTCCTGGATGTGTTAACCGAGCATGAAATTTTCGAACGGGTGAAGGCAAGAAGAAACCGGCGCAAGTTGAAAGTCTCGGGAAGCCTGATCCGGCAGCTGAACAGCCTCAAATACGGAGATTATGTTGTCCATATCGATTATGGAATCGGAAGATATATCGGGACGGAAAGAATTGAAATTGCGGGAATTCAGAAAGATACTGTTAAAATTGAATACGACGGCAACGATATTCTTTATGTGAATCTGGATAAGTTGAATCACGTCCAGAAATATGTGAGCGAGGAAGGTTACACTCCCGTTCTCACCAGGCTGGGAAGTACAGACTGGGAACGTACCAAGGAGAGAACCCGCAAAGCAGTGGAGAATATCGCCCGGGATCTCATACAGTTATATGCTCAACGTATAAGCAGTGATGGCATCTCCTTTTCGCCGGATACACTCTGGCAGCAGGAGCTTGAAGCCAGCTTCCTTTACGTGGACACTCCGGATCAATCGCGGGCTACACGGGAGATTAAAGCGGACATGGAGCAGAAAAAACCGATGGACCGGCTGTTATGCGGGGACGTCGGTTTCGGTAAAACAGAAGTGGCTATCCGGGCGGCATTCAAATGCCTGATGGAGGGCAAACAGTCGGCATTTCTGGTACCGACCACAATTCTTGCTCAACAGCATTATTATACGCTGAAGGAACGGCTGCGAAATTTCCCGGTGAATATCGAAGTCTTATCCAGATTCAGGAGCCGTTCCCAGCAGAAAGAAATCCTCGAAAGGCTGGAAAAAGGGGATGTGGATATTATTATCGGAACTCACCGGCTGCTATCGCAGGATGTGAATTTCAAGGATCTGGGTCTGCTGGTAGTGGATGAGGAACAACAGTTTGGCGTAAAGCACAAGGAGAAGCTCCGCCAGCTCAAAGTGAATGTCGATACCCTCACCCTTTCCGCCACTCCCATTCCCAGAACCCTTCAGATGGCTCTGATGGGGGCCAGGGACCTCTCAAACATCGATACGCCGCCTCAGAACCGGCTGCCCATAATCACCGAAATCTGCACCTGGGATCGTGAACTGATTTATAAGGCAATATCCTTTGAAATTGGACGGGGAGGCCAGGTATTCTTCGTTCATAACCGCGTCCAGACCATAGGAGGTGTGGCCGAATTACTCAAACAGATCGTACCGCAGGCACGGATGGAAGTCGCTCACGGTCAGATGAATGAACGTGACCTGGAAAGGGTGATGAACGATTTTTATCAGAAAAAATTTGATGTGCTAATTGCAACCATGATTATCGAAAACGGACTCGATATTCCCAACTGCAATACAATTATTATAAACCGGGCAGATCAGTTCGGACTGGCCCAGCTTTATCAGCTTCGTGGACGGGTGGGTCGATCGGATCGCCAGGCATTCGCCTATCTGATTGTACCGCCTCACGACCGCCTGAATGAAACTTCCTTGAAGCGCCTTTATACCATCGAAGAATTTTCAGACCTTGGTTCCGGCTTGAAAATCGCCCTGCGGGATCTGGAGATCCGGGGATCCGGTAACCTGCTGGGACATCAACAGAGCGGCTATATTAATGCCGTGGGTTTTGACCTCTATCAGAAAATTCTGAAGGAATCGGTGGAAAAATTGCAGCAGGAGACACTTCCGGAAGATCTCCTGCAGGAAAAACTGCCTGCGGTGGATGCGACTGTCGAGACAGATGCCGAAATGTTTATTCCCGACGATTATATTCAGTCCGGAAACGAAAAAGTACTTATCTATCACCGGCTGCTGAATCTGGAAAGTATGGTTTCAATTGATAATCTGGTTAAAGAACTCATCGATCGTTTTGGCCCAATTCCCGAACCGGCGGAGATGCTGGTTGAGATGGTGAAAATCAAGAAACTGGCCGGTCAGCGTTATATTCGTCAGGTTAAGATTCATAAAAATAAAATGATACTGACACTGGATGAACGAATTACCAGCAAGGATTTCTTTATTGAAAAAGAACTGCCACGGTATATAAATCAACAGATAACCACTATCAATTTCAGTCAGACGGATAGTTTAAAGGTCCATGTGGACCTGCATGGCAGAAACACCAGGGACTATCTGTCTTTTGCAAAAAACTTCTTGCAAAACATTTGAGGTACCAATATGTTTAGGGTCGTTTCAGAGAAGATTCGTAGCTTTACTTCCGGAGGTCTTATTTTGATGAAAAAAGAATTTAAATTTTTATTTCCGCTGTTCCTTGTTTTTGGGTTCCTTTCCACATGCGACAGATCGCCTGATATTGTTGC
>JAFGSO010000301.1 GCA_016934605.1 Calditrichota bacterium
AGGGAACCGTCCAACCGAATGATCACATCAGGGATTGGTTCACCTGTTGCCGCGTCAGTTACTTTTCCGGTAACATATCCGGAATTCTGGGCCAGGAGAATGTTTATCGAAGTAAGCAGACAAATGATAACAAACCTCGAATGTCTGTAAAATAAAATTGCAGTCATTTTTTACCGGCCTCTACAAAGTATCCATGGTGTGAACAGAACTTTTTTGAATTCGGTTCAAGAATACTCTGGAAAGAAAAAGTTTGCTGAGTGATATTAGTGAGGATAAATGGCCAGATGCAATTAATAATCATATAATCATAAAATAAATTTCGAAGCTCCGGCTTTGTGTTACTTTTTTAAATCAATACGAGGTTTGATAAACCAGATGTTTTGAATTGTTATGATCATAATTTAACAATATTATGCTGAAGTTTTGTATTTAGTCTGGTAAAAGTATGAAATAACCTCTTTTACAGTTTTGCCCAGTGTTCTTTCAGTGTTTGCCCTCAGACTGACATAACATCCTCCACAATCATTGGTTCTGGAAAACTGCCGGATGAGTTCCTCACGAGTATCAAATGAGACTGATTGCATAGCACAGGGAACCAGTTTCCCGTCGGGATTCACAACCAGTGAGAGGTATCCGGCCCGGCAGCCGGGAATATGACATCCGTTGGTGAAGAAATTATAGTAGCCGTCCAAAACCGAATCCGAGGTATAAATTCTGAAATTATGACGATTATTTTTGATGTAATTGAGTTGCTGATGTAAAAATTCCAACTGATCAGGCTGAAGGGGGGCCTCGTCAAAATCATTTGTGCGAAGGGGGGTGTAGGCACTGAAGACGATAGAAGCACCCCATTCGTTCGCTTTTTCCGCCAGCCTGATGAGTTCCGGTAATGTCTGATTTCGAATAACCGAAATAATGGTGATGTCTCTGTTTCCATACCTGGTGATTTCGGGTATGAGGTTGTTTAAATGCTGATATAAGCCAGAGATACCCCGGTTTTCGTCATGCCGTTCATCCGGGAAGTCCAGTGAAACCGAAAATTCATCAACTCCCATAGATTTCAGAGTTTTATATTTTTCTTCACTGAACAGCCACCCGTTTGTCACCAGCACCATATAGGGATAATATTTATTGAGTTTTACATTTTTTACGATCTGATAAAGGTCTTTCCTGAAAAACGGATCACCACCCGAGATTTGAGTAACCAGCGGATTTAATTCTCGTGTAATTTGCCCAAACTTTTCCGGTGATGCCAGTTTCTCATCGGGAATAGGACCGCCTTTGTCACAATGGGTGCAATTACAATTACAGGAGTGTGTAATTTCGAGAGATATCGAGAAAACTTTTTTCAGAATCCAATTATGTATGAATCTGAAGAAAAAGACTGCAGATCGCTTATAAATTTGGGTGTCCATTTGGTCTTTTTTGAATGAATTCCATATTTAATTGTTGTTTCGAAATTTTTAGTTTTGTTTAAATTTTTAATTGGCAAAAAAGATTTTCAAATAAAGAGTTGGACATGAGTATTAACTAATGATTTTTTATGGTAATTATGTCATTTTATTCCAATTTGGACCGAAAACATGAAAAGTCAAAGATAAATTATTATTACGATCATATAAGCGAATTAAATCGCCACAATTGTGGGCAAGGTAGAAGAGGGATACAATCGAATGAGACGCTTGATATTACACGGGATTCTGGTGAAGTCAATGGTGTACACTGAAAATATATTTGAAGAACAGCACTAAATTAACGTTCAGATTTGTTAAAGGATCATACTATTTAATGTCCCGGGCGGATTACCTCATTTGGGGAGCAGTATCAAAAGTCATATTGATTATAAAATTATACATATTTATTAATATTCCGGATTCAAAGAAACTCTCCACCTGCCCCCTCTCCTTTGAAAAGGGAGATTGAGGGTGTGTACATAAATTTAATTGAAACAGCTGTATTCATATCTGCATACAATTTTTGACTATTAATACATTCCCCAAAATTTTTCCTGTTCATAATACTTTTTCCAATCAGTTCCATTAATGAGTCTTTTACATGAATATAGGCGGGAAGTTCTGTTTGAAGGCTAGAAACGAGATAACACCCGGTGCCAGGCAGTCCTGGTCAACCGGGTGTCTGTTATTTTAAATGGAAAAGGGGGTAATCCTGATCATTCCAGCTGTCTTAATTACGTTCAATAATAAATCCAGTTACATCGAATGGAACGCCTGGGACAGCTTCTTTGTGATATGTCCAGTGCGCCTTCAGACCCTGCAAGTCACCTTTTCCGTGTCCATCAACTTCATAGGTCACATAGCCATCCCGTTTCCATCCGATATACGGCATCATCCATTTTCCGACGTCCGGAATAATGAGTTCTCCCGTTCCCCAGCGCTTGTCAGTACCATCCGGATATTCATCAATATTGACAACCCAGGTAACAATACCAGTCACTCGCGGATCATTCATTATATCATTTGTCTGGACCACCAGACCTCTGGTGATGATCCTTCCATCTGGTAAAGTTACAGATTTTCCCGGGTCGAGCATCCCAATATTTTGAGATGTCCCATTGAAATAGACCATGGTTTTTTTCTCAAATGAGGTGAGGCTCTGATTGCTCTGGTTAGGGTCGGGTGCAGTAACATTCTCCTCAGAGCAGCCGAAAAAGCATACGACTAAACCTAAAATTAAAAGCATGATGATTAAATGTTTCATGACATCCTCCTTAATTTTGTTGAATATTCAGACTAGAAAATATGTGTATAGTGATATAGACAAATAATATGCCAAATCTAAATATTCAGGCCCTATAACTATTAATAACAAATATTTATAAAAACAAAAACCAGAAAGGTGCTTGAAGAGTGAAGGAAAGAATTCGTAGTTTTGGTTTACAAAAATTTTAAATGATCTGATTTTTTTTAACTTAAACTCGGAGAATACTCCGAATGAGATGGATTATTGTGTGGGTGATTTCTTAATCTGGTAATGCTGCATTTTATCGCGTATATTTTTTTCGGAGGTTTGAAGTCGGCGTGCTGTTTCGGATTGATTCCAGCGGCATTCCTTCAGGGTTTGTCGAATCAGATTAGCCTCAAAATTCTGAAGTTCCGTCTTCAGTGATTTCCGAATTTTTGCTATACTGCGTAATCGCCTGTGCTCGTCCAGTTCGTTTTTCAGATCAGCCGGGAAACAACTGGCATCAATGATTTTTGTGTCAAAGGGAGCCAGGGTGACCAGCCGCTC
>JAFGSO010000302.1 GCA_016934605.1 Calditrichota bacterium
CGCAAGAGAAATTTTACCATTGATGAGAAATTTATCAATATTTTCAATCATCTTGAATATGCCCATGCTCAGGAAATTACCCGGTTTCTGGTTGATCAATATGTGGATGAAAAGACCGATCTGATTGAAGTGGTTTATAATGAATTTAAAAATGCAGTACAGCAGAATCTGGTTGTGGAACGTTATTTGCCCATGAGCACCGAGGAGTTTGAAGGCGAGTTAAAAAATGTGGACTATATTTATGAACCGGATAAACTGCAGCTGCTGGAAGCTCTTCTTCCCAAACATTTAAATCTGCAAACCTGGCGGATTCTGCTGGAATCCAATGCCGCTGAACAGGGTGCACGGATGACCGCCATGGAAAATGCCACCGATAATGCTTCTGACCTGATTTCAGAACTCACCCTGACCTATAATAAGGCCAGACAGGCGACCATCACCAGAGAAATTTCAGAAATCGTGGGTGGTGCGGAAGCATTAAGATCCGGTTAAATAAACATGAAAATCGAAGGATTTTTGTAACTATGGTTAAAGGAATTGTTAAACAGGTTATTGGTCCCGTGGTAGATGTGGAATTTCCCGAGGAGCATCTTCCCAAAATTTTCAATGCAGTTCATATAGAAAGAGACGATGCAGCTCCACTGGTGCTTGAAGTCCAGCAGCACCGGGGTGAAAATGTGGTTAGGTGTGTATCCATGGATTCCACCGATGGTTTACAGCGCGGAACGGATGCGGTAGACACCGGTGAACAAATCGCTGTTCCTGTTGGTCCTGAGGTGCTGGGACGCTTGATGAATGTGATCGGCGAGCCGATTGATGAGGAAGGACCCTTAAAAACCAAAGAGAAATTTCCTATTCATCGGGAGGCACCGGAATATGAAGATCTGAGCACCGAAACGGAGCTTCTGGAAACAGGAATTAAAGTGGTAGACCTGCTGGAACCGTATTCCAGGGGGGGCAAAACCGGCCTGTTTGGTGGTGCCGGTGTCGGTAAAACCGTACTTATTCAGGAGCTCATTCGCAATATTGCCATAGAACATGGCGGCATTTCGGTGTTTGGGGGTGTCGGTGAGCGTACCCGTGAAGGGAATGATCTTTACCTGGAGATGAAAGAAAGTGGTGTAATTGATAAAACCGCCCTGGTTTTCGGTCAGATGAATGAACCCCCGGGGGCGCGGCAAAGGGTTGGCCTCACCGCCCTCACCGTGGCCGAATATTTCCGTGACGTGGAAGGTAAAGATGTGCTGCTGTTTATCGACAATATTTTCCGTTTTACCCAGGCTGGCTCGGAAGTTTCTGCACTTCTGGGAAGAATGCCTTCGGCGGTTGGTTACCAGCCGACACTCGCCACTGAAATGGGAGAGCTGCAGGAACGGATCACCAGCACTAAAAAAGGATCCATTACTTCGGTTCAGGCCATTTACGTACCGGCGGACGATTTAACAGATCCCGCACCTGTCACAACCTTCGCACATCTGGATGCTACCACCGTGCTGTCCCGGCAACTGGCCTCCATGAGTATTTATCCGGCAGTAGATCCCCTGGAATCAACCTCCCGTATTCTGGATCCCAGAGTCGTGGGAGAAGAACATTATTCTGTGGCAAAGCGGGTTCAGGAAATTCTTCAGAAATACAAAGACCTGCAGGATATTATTGCCATCCTGGGGATGGACGAATTATCGGATGAGGATAAACTGACAGTCGCCCGAGCACGGCGGATTCAGAGATTTCTGTCCCAACCGTTTTTTGTAGCAGAGCAGTTCACCGGTTTTGAAGGGAAATATGTCTCCCTGGAAGATACCATTGCCGGATTTAAGGGTATCGTGGATGGTGAATACGATGAACTACCCGAACAGGCTTTCTGGATGGTCGGTACTATTGGAGAGGCTATCGAGAAGGCTAAAAAGATGGGTTAATGGATTCAGGGGATAAAATCAATTTATGAGGGGATTTCCATTATTTGTTTATCCCCTTTTTTATTATCCCAAGGTTATATTTTTCTAAAGTCAGCCAATGAAAAATCGATAATAGGTTTATCATTATGAAAGAGGGTTATCTGGCGGTAGAAATTACAACACCGCAAAAAAAATGGGTTTTCGAAGACGTTAGCAGCTGTTCTGCTCCAGGAGTGGAAGGAGGCTTCCAGATACTGATTAATCATGCTCCCTTGTTAAATCAGATTACTATTGGTGAAATTAAATTGGAGCGAGAAACCGGAACTGAAATATTTGCTACCTCGGGGGGGTTTCTGGAAGTTCTGAATGACAGGGTTTCGTTATTGCTGGAAAGTTGTGAAAAAGCGGAACAGATCCATATTGAAAGGGCTCAGAAATCGGCTGAAAGGGCGCGCCAGAGACTGAAGGAAAGAACAGAAAAAGTGGATATCGTCAGAGCAGAAGTTTCTCTGGCACGGGCTCTCAACCGGTTGCGCATCGGTGAAAAGTTGAAGTAAGCCAAAGGTCTCAATAAGACTTGCTTTACTGGATAATTTTTGTATATTGATTCGAAATTAAAACTGGTCTAAGAGATGATACGAATTTTTTTGGTTGCCGCTGTTCTCTTCTCCTGTCTCATCTTCTTCCCATTTCAATCATTCTCCCAGATGCAAAGCGAATCCCCGGATACGGAGGTATCCCTGACATATGCATCTGAAGAGGAATTTCAACAGGCTGTATTGAACTATGTGAAAGAATTATTAACACGGTACTATGTGGAATCTCTGCCGCAAGAGAGATACCTTGTCTCCCTGATGCGCCTGGTGAATGATGAGATGGATGAACGTGTTACAAATCGCCGCGAAGCGGTGGAAAATTATTTCAACGATTTGCGAAAACAGCTTAATGAACTGAAGCAGTTGAAAAACCGACTGGCAAATGCCGGCATTTCCGAGCTGGATTCATTCATTGGTGAACTGGAAAATCGAATGAAGTTAACTATCCGGTCAAATGAACTGGATTTCCGTAAAAAGAAAGTATTTGAAGATGCGCTTCAGTTACTTTATATCGCCGAGGAAATGATTAAGATGGATCAGCTTCGTGATCCTGGCAGCCTGGATGTGAAAATATCACGAAGTAAGGACCAGCTGCTCAATGCCTTCGGTGAGGTCGGTAGACTGGATAATGTTCCACTGGATGTGAAACCTACTATTTTTAATCTCTTCGACGAGTGGCGTAAAACGGACTCATATCAGTTTAGTGCCCGTCTCATGGATGTTAAAGTTGCACGTTCTCAGCTGTTAAAGTCCGGCAATATTGAGGATATTAACCGTATGTTTAACAGTCAGCTTGAATATGCATATTCCAGTTTTAATTACGCCCAATATGATCTCACAGACCGCCTGCTGGAAGATTTAGTTGATACCTACGAAAAAGCCGGGGTGAAAGATTTTGAGGACGTCTATTTCTACTGGGCGGAAAGTAATTTTGCCCTGAACCGCTTTCTGGAAGCGCGGGAAATTTATAAAATGCTTCTTGAAAATTATCCTGCTACCTCCTTTCTTCCCAGAACCTATGCACGTCTGATTCAGATTGAATATAAATTCGAAAATTTTGATGAAGTAGCCGGATATTATCAGATTTACCAGAATCTGGTATCACCCCAGCAGGAGGAATATTACGATATCCAGTTTGTAGCAGCATTGTCTTTTTACGAAGCAGCAGACTATAACCGGGCTGTGGAAATCCTGCTTTCTTTTCCCAGAGGGAATGACTATTACTATTTTTCACAATACCTGGTAGGAACTATTTACGCGGCGGGTCAGAATTATGATCTGGCGTATGACGTTTTCGAAGCGATGGCAACCTCCAAGAATACTCCGCCGGGGTTTTACAGCCGCTCCCTTCTGAAACTCGCTCAGATCAGTTATGAACGGGGAGATTATCAGAGTTCTTTAACTTATGCAGCAAGAATTCCTTTCAGTTATGAGCGGTATGACAGGGTGCTCGATATCATGCTGTGGGCGGAGTTCATGAAACAGCAGACCATCTTCAATGAGCCCGGACAACGCGATTTTACGGATGCAAAGTACTACGCTTACCGGCTTCTGGAAGAATTTTACAGTTCAGAATACCGGCTGGAAGCCGAAGGACTTCTGGGTTATATATATCAGCAGGAGAATGATCTTTCGCTGGCCAAAGATTTTTTCACCGATGTTTATAAATCCAAGGTTGAACGAAATGCACTGATGCGCTATCTGATGGAGAGAGACAGTCTGGCCACGCTTTACTATCAGGCAAAAGCTGAAGAGGAAAAGGCATTACGCGCCGATGACAGACATGCTTATGTGCTGGCAGCCGCCAGGGCAGATGGTATTATCCGCCAGATCTGGAGGCAAAGAATTGAGGAAAGCAGTAATATCGGGGAAGAGGTCTCGGTAACTGTGAACGATCTGATCAATCAGTTGAGCGAATTAAACCAGCTGAAAAGCCTGGCTACGGAGCAGGGAAATGAATTTGCACTTCTGAAGATTGACAGTATGATGACCCGCATACGGACAAGTTTACAGGATTATTCTACCAATGATATCAGACAGGCTCTGTTTATAAATTCTTACCCGGTTGCCCAGAAAGTAGCCGAAGGTGAATTTAAAAATATTAAAAATGATGATTTACGCCGGTCTATCCTGGAGGAGTTGAATCTGCTGAACCAGCAGATTACCGAGACATCGGTTGAGATTCAGCGGTATAAATTGCTGGGTGATAATCAAAAAGTGGTCTCTCTGGAACAGGAGCTGCGGCATCTGCTGGAGTTGCGTAAAAAATATGACCGGCTTTACGTTTCTGCCATGGAATTGACTCCCGGAGAAACCTATGCAGAATTTGACCGCTGGGGAGATTTCGGTGCAGTGGGAATAATTGATGTGAACTTTGGCCAGAAGGACAATTTGCAGGAAGAAATGTCCAAAGTATCAACCGTCTATAACTCGATTGTCGATAAAATTGCCCATCGCCGGGAAGCGGTGGAGGCACAATTAAGGAAAATTGAAGCGGAAATTCGTTTTATGACCATGAAAGCACGGCTGGAAGAACGTCAACGGCTGAGAGCGGAACGTGAACAGTCCTTTCGTGAGACTTATTTTGACAAGAGAACGAGTGAATTCGAGGAGAAGTAAATGACAGGTTATACCAGGAAAAATAAAACTTTCACTCTTATTGATTTCCCGATCGCTTTCTGCTTCATCCTGCTGATTATGACCGGAATCTCTCAACCGCTTAATGCACAGACCACAGATGAGAGTGCTCCTGATACCCTTCTTGAAAATTTAAACATTGAAGAATTACTCAAAATTAAGGACTATCTGGAAACCTATCGTCAGAAACTTATCCAGGAACAGAATCTGGAACAACAGCGGGGAATTGAGGTCGGACGGGAATTTCTGGAAAAATCAAGAACCGATATCGCCAATCAGGACCAGATTCTGATTCGCATTGCCGAATATTATATTGAAGAAGCGGATAAGGAATACGATACCAGAGTACAACTCTATAATGAAGCATACGATCAGTACGAGAAAGATCAGAAAGCTTTTGAGGAAGGAAGGCTGAAAGCAGCCCCGATTGAACCCGCCTTTCCGCGCCGCCGATACGAAAAAGCTATCGGGATATACGATATTATTCTGACAAATTTTCCCGAATCGGATCTTACCGATGACGTGCTTTATAATAAAGCCTATTTGCTGAGGGACATGGGCGAAGAAGGTGCCTCCCAGGATATTTATCAGGAACTGGTTGAAAAATATCCCGAGAGTGATTACGCTCCGGAAGCCTACATTCATCTGGCGGAGTATTTTTTTCAACCGAGGCTTGGGCAGGATCGGGAAGAAACAATACGTAATCTGAATAAGGCTGCTCAGCTCTTTAAGAATGTCTTAAAGTATAAAGAATCAACGCGTTACCCGGATGCCCTTTACAAACTTGGATGGACCTATTACCGTCTCGCTGCCGCAGATCCGGATTATTATAATGATGCCATTCTATATTTCACACTGGTAGTTCAGGACATTGAAAAATTCAAGGATCTTGATCCGGATGGTAAATATATAAAGGCAAACATTAAACCTGAAGCCATTCAATATATTGCGGCATCATTCGTAGATACCTCCTATGCAACGGATGGTGTGAAAAAAGCCAGCAACTATATTGAAAATCTTGGTAAACCGCCATACGGAGTGGAAATTCTTTCCAATATGGGCGATCTCTATGCAAAAATTGTCCGTTATGATAACAGTATTTCTGCGTATTCAAAACTGCTGGAGATTTACCCTGACTATGCTTATGCCCCCCTCATCCAGAAAAAAATTGCAGATGTTTATGCGGAGAACCAGCAGATACAAACTGCCTATCAGGCCCGTGAGAAACTGTTTGAAAAATATAATCCCAAAACAGAATGGTATACCCAGATCGAATTATCCGACCTGGAGGATCGCATCCTGGTTCTGGATCAGGCCAATAATTATACCGAGGAAGCGCTTCGTTCAAATCTCATTTTCCAGCTGAATTCTGCCAGGGAACCGGGAATGGTTCCGGGGGATTCGCTGCAGGCCTACAATGAATTTGCCCGGTTGGCAAAATTGTATCTGGAAACATATCCAACCCATGAAAATGCCTACGAAATCAACTGGTCCCTGGCGTATGTCCTGGATACGAAACTGGAAAGATTTCCTGAAGCATTTGAAGAATATCTCCGGGTCAGTAACGATTATCTGGAAGATGTGCACCGTCAGGATGCCGCCAATAATTGTATTGTCGTGGCTCAGACGCTGGTAGATGCCCAAGAGACCAGCGGGGACACGGTGGAGATTGGTGGTATTGATGTGGCACGGATACCTCCTGAGGATCTCTCCAAAGAAGAGGTGATGCTGGCGGAAGCATATGATAATTACATCAAACTGTTTCCGGACGATGAAAAAACCGCCTCATATCTGTCCAGTGCAGGTGCGCTTTATTATCAGCACCGTCAATATGACCTGGCGCGAAAATATTACAAGACAATGGTTACTAAATTTCCGGAATCTCAGCAGCGCAGTGTTGGACTGCTTTCTCTCATGAACAGTTACTTTTTCCTGGGAAAATATAATGATGCCGAATTTGTCGCCAGAAAAATTGTAGAAGTTCCGGATATTCCGCCGGATCAGGTGGCAATCGCTCGCAGAAGGATTGGCGAATCGATTTATAAAAATGCGGAAAGGCTGGAACAGGAAGAGAAATTCATGGAAGCGGCACAGGAATTTTTCCGAGTTTATACCGACGCCCCTTATTATAAGGAAATTGTTGATCTGGCCTTGTTCAACAGCGCCAGTAATTATGAAAAAAACAATGAATTCAAGCAGGCAATCAGCGTATATGATACTCTGGTAGAAAATTACCAGGAGTCACAATATCGTCTGATCGCACTGGGTAAGATTGCTGAAAATTATAAACAGATGGAAGATTTTGGAGGGGTGGGTGCTTCTTATGAACGGATATATAATCTCTATCCTGATCATAAGGATGCAGAAGCTGCTTTATATAATTCAAGCCTGTTCTATGCCAGGGCCAGCGCCTGGACAGATGCTATCCGGGTTAACAACAAATATATACAGCGCTATCCGGACAATCCGGATTCCAAAGATCTGCTTTTTGAAAATGCCAGGTATTATCTGAAACTGGATGATCTGAGCAATGCAAACCGCATTTATGATGAATTTGCCATGCGTTATCCGGATGATCCCCGAACCATCGAAGCGTTCTTCAGGCGCGGTGAATATTATTTTGAAAATCAGCAATATAGTCTGGCCAAGCAGGAATTACAGAAAGCAATTGCACGCAGCGATCAGTTTGCCCGGACAGGACGCGATCCCAATCTGCTTTATGCATCTGAATCCTATTTTAAATTAGGTGAAATCGAGTATATTGAATATAAAAATATCACTCTGTCCTATCCGGAATCCAATTTGCGTGCTCAATTGCAGCAGAAACAGAATAAGCTCAGGGCGGTGGTCGATGCCTTTACAACAGTGATAAAAATGGGTTCGGCTAAGGGTTTTGAAGCGATGTACAAAGTGGCAGAGGCATATGAGGAGCTGGGTAATGCCATTGTGGCACAGACACTTCCACCTAATTTAAGCCCGGAACAGCGTCTGGTAGAAAGAGACCGTATTTTCAAAGCATCGGTTCCGGCATACGATCGTGCCGTGGATGAATATAAAAATGTTTTCCAGAATATCCCGGCTTACGCCGAAAAGCTGGACATCGCCCTTTTTGA
>JAFGSO010000303.1 GCA_016934605.1 Calditrichota bacterium
GGCATATTGGCCTCCATAATCTTGGTTTGACCAATATACACATCTATAATTTGCATTGCAATAATAATTAGGAATCTTTATACTAGTATGCAGCATCTAGAAGTAAATTCCAATTACCAAGCACCAAATTAGCCGGAAGTTCACGCCGAAGGTCGGATCAGCCTATCGGCGTGATTCCAAAAAGTCTAAATATCAAATGATAAATTGAAAAACCAGGAACCAGTATTCCCGACTCCCTGTCAACCTCCGGTTGACCGGTCGGGACTAAACCGTCCATGGTTTAGCCAGTATCTAGATCCAAATCAGTCTCGCATGATAAAATCTTTAAATCATTAGCCTATCTTACTCTGTGTCCTGCTATCATGGAATTCATGAATTATTCAGGTAATTAAAAATATTACAATAATATCTGAAATTAGGTTTTCTTATTGATTTTTAGTTGGTAAGCACCATTCAAAATTTTTACCCCGGGGCAAAAATTATCAGAATTCTCTAAAACAAAAATTGTAAATTATATTTTTAAACATTTTGTATTATTTATCGTAAACAAAAGAAGTATTTGCGGTCAAATTATTGAAGATGCGGAAATAATAAATTCCATATTTTACATGCGATTCAAACCCATGAAAAAATTCAGTTACTGCCCAATTTTATCAACAGTAGTTTTACTCGTGTTAATGGGATTGTGGGGCTGTGAAGAATATATAACCTCAAAAATTGATACAAATCTCAATGATCTTAACATAGTGGTATCCGGTAAGGTGACAAATGAGTTTACCGGTGAACCGGTAAATGATGCCATGGTACAATTCGATTATATGAATACAATGACAAATGACAGCGGAAACTATGCCCTGCTTTACACCCTGGGAACAGATGAAAACAGAAATAAGCCGGTCATTTTCAAGGTTACTGCCAGCCAGTATTTCCCCTTCGAAAAAGAATTTATCGTATATCCGATGGATAACCGGATTAATGTTTCTCTGACCTATGCTGCTCCCATCGTGAAAGATGCATCCATCTTCCTCCATAAATTTCCCGATTACGAACCGGCTTTAATTGTGATTCAGACTCTTGTATTCGACTACCAGGGAGCCCGTGACATAGATTCGGTAAATGCCGTACTGACGTATCGCAATACCGATAACGGTTCGGTTAAAACTGTCAGCCAACCGATGATTTATATTCAGGATGGTTCTTTCAATTCCGCATATTATCAGCTAACGGCTTTTCCTGTCAGTCAGAATGTCTGGGAACTTCGCTTTAATTTCAACCTGAAAGTGATCGACAAATCAGGATACAGTATTTTTTACGAGCATGCTTATCGACCCATTCCGGGAGACAGTCCGCTTTTCAATCCACTATTTTTCCCCCCGGTTTTCAACAAGACAAGTCGGTCCGGATAAAAAACAATGAATACTGGAATTAAAATAATGTTGAGCTGGTTTTTCTGTTTCATTCCCTTGCTGCTTCAGGCCCAGGGGATTCAAATCGAGGGGACGGTTTACGATTCGAAAACGAAGGAACCATTGAAGGAAGCAGATGTTTTTCTGAATAAATCAACTGTTGGTACAGTGACCGATTCTCAGGGAAAGTTCAGATTGAAAGTTAACCAGATAGGGGAAACAGATTCACTGATAATCAGTTTTCTGGGCTATCAGACTTACCGGATTAAGCTCTCCCGCTTTAGTGATAAAGGCCGAATCTTTCTGGAGCCTTCCAGCCTGGAATTTGGTGACGAGATTCTGATACGTGCAGAACGCGACCAGATTTTAAAGCAGGATATTCCTCATTCAGTGACTTCCATCGATTTCCGGGAAATTGAGCGAATCGGAAGCAGTGAAATCACTGACATCCTCAAACCGGTTCCTTCCATCAGGGTAGAGGGAAACGATCTGGATGGACGACGTATTCAGATACGGGGAAGCAATGCCAATGAAGTGAATGTTTATCTTGACGGAGTACTTCTCAACAACCTTCGGTTTGACAATTCAGCAGACCTGTCCATTATACCGGTAGAATATATTGAGGATCTGGAGATTCTAAAAGGCGGGAATTCCACGCTGCTCGGTAACGGTGCTTTTGGCGGGGTGATCAATATCTCCACCCGACAACCCGATAAAACAGGAGCATTTATCAAGGGAAAAACAGGCACTTTCAATAGCCGTTATCTTCTCGGAAATATTGATGTTTTCATAAAAAATAATCTATCGATCAGCTATTTCGGACAATATCACGAATTTGAACCGGCCATTGAATATTTTCCCGGCGAGAGATATTCGGAAAAAACGGTTAACAGCCAGATAACGACCAGAAGACAGAACCATATGGCCACCCTCAATTATTTCACCGGAAGCGGACAGTTTATCAGCAGATTTATTACCTATTTTAATGATTACCGCAAACCATTCTGGGAAAGCGATTACGAGAATTATCTTTCCGTGTTAAGTTATAAAGGTGATATCCTCGGTCTAAAAAATTTTGATGTGAATATTAATCATTTTTACAGCAAGAATTTAATCCGGCGGGTTCCGGACGGAACATTGTTTTACCGGAATCTTTTTAAGACCAATCGTCTCAATGTAAACCTGGCGAAAAAATTTCAGTATCGAGCGACTGACATTCAATTGATGGCTGAATACTTTCATGATGATTTAAAGAACAATGCATCTATTGAGGATGTGGGTTTCAATAATAAACTTACCGATGAATTTTTTTACGATAATAAACTCAGCGGGGCTGCGGTATTTTCTTTCAGCGACTTTTTAAAGGGAATGCCGAATCTATCCTGGAAAACATATCTGGGCATCAGAGGGGATGCGGTCGCATCAGGACACAGCGATATATCGCCTTCCTTCGGTGCAAAGCTGAATTACCGGAACGGACCATGGGAATTGTCCCCTTACCTGAATTACGGGAAAAACGTCCGATATCCTACCCTGCTGGAAAATGCATATATCAGAAATATTTCCAATCTCTCCGGTTCGGATACCCTTGCAAACCGGCTGGATCCGGAGTACAATAATGCGGCTGAAACCGGCTTCAATGTAGTTTATTATACTCTGTCTCCTCCGCTGCATAATATCGATTTTTCAATTGAGATTTTTCAGCGTACCAGCTTCAATAAATTAATCACCAGACCGGTGGATGAAGAGCTTATCTACGTACAGATCGGCAGGAACATAACCAGAGGTCTTGAAACTTCTTTGAAATTCAATGAAGTCTTGAAAAGATTTTATATCACAGCTTCTGCTGTTTTTCTGGATGTTTCGGATCCGCTGCTTTATGCCTACAAGCCGGAAAAAAATATCAGCCTGGGACTCAATTTTCTGTCAGCTTTTGGATTGCATCTGAATAGTACTTTTTTCTATGAAGGAAAGAGTAATGCCTGGTATATTGATACAGACAACGTCCTGCAGACAGATGAAATAGAAGAATATTACGATATGGATGTGTCGGTTGGCTGTAAGATTCCACTGAAAATTGTGGAGGCGGAACTGCTATTTTCCGGCTATAACATCCTGGACAACAGCGGATTTAAATATTATTATCTGAAAAAGAAATATCTTCAATTCTCGTTAGCGTTGCGCTACTGAGCAGAAAAAATTCGGCAA
>JAFGSO010000304.1 GCA_016934605.1 Calditrichota bacterium
GAAAAGCACCTGGTATCTGTTTTCCTGTTCCTTGTTCTATTGCCCATATTTTTTGCTGCCGGAATCTTTATATGGAAAATGATTCCTGAAAAGCGACGCATGCGTGCACCACTGGGTTGGGAAATTGTATTCATTTTACCCGTTATTGCCGTCACGATTATATTCATTGTTACTATTGCCAATTCATTTGAAACCATATTTTTTGATGGTAATCTCAGGCAATGGTTATATAATATTTTTGGTCTGGTGTACGATCAACGTAACAGCCTGGTAGTTGGGTTCGCTCTTGGTTTTGCCGTTATTCCCATCATATTTACCATTTCTGAGGATGCGCTCAGCAATGTTCCCGAGTCACTGACATCGGCATCACTGGCGCTTGGCGCATCCCGCTGGCAGACTGTTCGTAAGGTAGTCCTCCCCGCCGCCGCAGGTGGAATATTTGCAGCTATTATGCTGGGATTGGGACGCGCCATTGGTGAAACGATGATTGTTCTGATGGCTACCGGGAATACTCCTATACTTGACTGGAGTCCATTCAACGGTTTTCGGGCAATGAGTGCCTGTATTGCCGTCGAAATTCCTGAAGCACCCGTCGGGGGAACGCTTTACCGCGTTCTGTTCCTCACCGCGCTGCTACTATTTATTTTTACATTTGTAATCAACAGCGTTTCAGCGATTATCGGAGATCGACTCCGTAAAAAGTATTCGAGATTTTAGTTATGGCCGACAGAATCAGTTATTTCAGACAGAAAGGTGATCCTTATATCCTGTTAACCAGTCTCGGATTGGTTATCTCTCTGGGGATGGTAGCTTTTATGATCTGGCTAATTCTCTCCAAGGGTTTAGGATTCTTCTGGCCAAGTGATTTAATTCAGGTAAATCTTAAAAACGGAAATTCCCACCTGGGTGAGCTGCGAGCCCGTGAGACAGCATATATTGCGGAACAGGAAAAAGAACAGATTCAGTTGAAAATAGGAAACCGGGAAATTTTGGGAAGAGATTTTATATGGATTGATCAGGCTAATATTCAGTCTGAATCCTGGCCGGATGATGCCGTAACCTTTGAGCGACTTGAAAATGGAAATTTTTACGGTTTTATCCAGTCCCTTCATGTGGGAGAGGAAACACTCACAGGAGAATCGGCGACTCTTTTCAGAAAATGCCAGGTATATCAGGATTCAGCCAGAAATCTGCGGGAAAATATTCTGGATATGGAGAACGATTTAACAAATCTCATCGAACCATTAACACGTCTCCACAGGGAAATTTCACTTCTGAAAATTGAATGGGGAAATCTGAGTGATCAGGATAAAAAAGAATTGGAAAAACTGGAAATGAGAGCGGCTGAGCTCCAGGAGCAACTTACACCCCGTTATGAAGAATTATCTGCAGAGCTTCAGGCGCTTATAACGAGAAACCGCGGTATTTTTGTCTCCGTAAAAGCAGCCACCGGACAAATTCAGGAAATTCAATTATCGAGAGTGGTGCGGTTCTATCGGCCCAATCGCATGAATATATTGGCAAAATCAGGGACATATATCGCCAAACTGTGGGAATTCCTTACAGCCAAGCCCAGGGAATCCAATACCGAGGGGGGTGTTTTTCCGGCAATCTTCGGTACTGTGATGATGGTGATGCTCATGTCTATTGCGGTGGTTCCCTTTGGTGTTCTGGCTGCCTTGTATCTCAACGAATATGCCAGGCAGGGTAAAATTATCCGGCTCATCAGGTTGTCTGTAAATAATCTGGCGGGAGTTCCGTCCATTGTTTTTGGGATATTTGGTCTTGGGTTTTTCATTTACATGGTTGGTGGGACTATCGATCAGATCCTTTTCTCAGATACTTTGCCGGAGCCAACATTCGGGACGGGCGGTATTCTGTGGGCTTCTCTTACACTGGCTCTGCTGACCCTGCCGGTGGTGGTAGTAGCCACAGAAGAGGGAATTCTGGCAGTTCCCAAAGCAAACAAAGAAGGAGCACTGGCTCTGGGTTCAACAAAGTGGCAGATGATCCGAAAAATTGTTTTACCGAATGCCATGCCGGGAATTTTGACCGGACTGATTCTCGCAATTAGCAGAGGTGCTGGAGAAGTGGCACCACTAATGATTACCGGGGTTGTTAAGCTGGCTCCTTCATTACCTCTCGATTCCGCTTTTCCTTTTCTGCACCTGGACCGAAAATTCATGCATCTCGGTTTTCATATTTATGATGTTGGATTCCAGTCGCCCAATGTCGAAGCAGCCAAGCCGATGGTTTACGCCACTGCCTTATTGCTCATATTGATTGTGCTGGCATTGAATCTGCTGGCAATTTATCTGAGAAACCGGTTGAGAAAAAAATATAAATCTTCCGTATTTTAATTGGTTTAAAAGAGCAGAGTGATATTAAATTAAAAATGGATGAATTTTGAAAATATCTCACATGGCAATAGACTAAAGGTTAGATATGATTGTTAATGTACAGGATGCGCTGGCAAGTAAGGATATCCGGGAATTAACAGAAGAAAAGATTATTATTGAAACAAAAAATCTGAATTTTTACTATGTTCCGGATGTACCAGCCCTGAAAGATATAAATATCCGGATTCCACAAAAAAAAGTAACTGCTTTTATCGGACCGTCAGGATGTGGGAAATCGACATTACTCAGATGTTTTAATAGAATGAACGATCTGGTTCCCGGCTCTTTTGTGGAAGGGGAAGTCATTATTGAGGGACAAAATATTTATCAGGACGGTTTAAGACTCGAAAAACTCCGAAATAAAGTTGGAATGGTATTTCAGAAATCGAATCCCTTTCCGATGAGCATCTGGGAGAATGTAGCATTTGGTCCCAGGGTGAATGGGATTTCCAATAAAAGCACCCTTGAGGAAATGGTGGAGTCTGCCCTGAATCAGGCGGATTTGTGGCGGGAAGTGAAAGACAGGCTGGAAGAATCGGCGCTCGATTTATCAGGAGGTCAGCAACAGCGATTATGCATTGCACGGGCGCTGGCGAATAAACCCGATATTATCCTCATGGATGAACCGGCATCGGCACTGGATCCAATTTCAACCGGAAAAATTGAAGAAACCATCGAAGAATTGAAAAATAATTACTCCATCGTGATAGTCACTCATAACATGCAGCAGGCTGCACGGGTCTCAGATTATACAGCTTTTATGATGATCGGAGAAATGGTGGAGTTTAATGATACGAAACGGTTATTTACTAATCCCGAACAGAAGCTGACGGAAGAGTATATCACAGGAAGATTTGGATAAAAAGCGATAACCCGGGGAATTTATGAAAGAAAAAATGCATCAACTGATTGAAAACATAAAAAAAGAACTTATTTTTCTGGCGAATGAGGTGGAGGATGCCTTCTTTAAGGCCCTGAAAGCTATCGAAAACCAGGACAGAAAACTGGCTGAGGAAGTTCTGGCACTAAATGAAAGAATTGACGTCCAGGAAGTTAAAATTGAGGATCAAATACTTTCTTTGCTGGTTTTACAGCAACCGGTCGCAGTAGATCTTAGATTCATAGTCGGTGCTCTGAAAATGAATACCGATCTGGAAAGAATTGGAGATCATGCTGTAAATATAGCCCAGTCTGCTCTTCGATTACTCGGAGAACCATACCTTAAACCCCTTGAAGATATTCCCGCCATGGGAAAGATAGCCAGAAATATGCTGCATGATTCGGTACATGCTTTTATAAATCAGAATACCGATCTGGCCCGGGATGTATGCGGCAGGGATGATGAGGTGGACGATCTGTATTTAAAGGTGCTGAAAGACATTACCGCAATCCTTAAAACTAAACCTGAAAAAATAGAACAGGGTATTGAGCTGATCGGTATCGCCCGGGATCTGGAACGTGTGGCCGATCTGGCGACTAACCTGGGTGAAGAAGTCGTCTTTATGCGTGAGGCCAGAATTATCCGACATGGTCTGGGCTAAAAACGAGAGATAAAAATTGAAAGCAACCATTTTTGTTGTTGAAGATGACCCGGATATTCTGGAGATTCTCCAGTTTAATCTGGATAAAGAAGGTTTTCGGGTAAAACTGGAAAAAAACGGTGAAAAGGCTTTTGAGGCAATTTCCGCTCATCCGCCCGATCTGATTGTGCTGGACCTGAATCTGCCGGAATTGTCAGGAATTGAGATCTGCAAATATTTGCGGGAAAATCCCAGAACCAAAGAAATACCTATCATAATGTTAACTGCACGTTCGCAGGAAATAGATAAAATTATCGGTTTTGAGATTGGGGCCGATGATTATGTTACAAAACCATTCAGTATGCGTGAACTGATTGCACGGATTCATGCACTGTTACGTCGTTCCCGGCCAACTCTTTCCAATGTGGTCACTATCGAAAATCTCACCATATATCTAAATATGCATAAGGTATCGTGCGGGGACAGGGAATTGACCCTGACACCTACCGAATATAAACTTTTAGAAGCACTGGTACACGGAAAAGGTAGGGTACTTAGCCGCTCCGATCTTCTGGAGATTGTCTGGGGTATGGACTATTACGGAGAAACACGTACTGTGGATGTGCATATCAAGAGACTCCGGGATAAACTGGGAACCTGTGCCGAGGTCATTGAAACGGTGAAAGGAACCGGTTACCGCTTAAAAATATGAAACGAAAAAACCATGAAGGGTTATCAATCTGGAATGGCTTTAATCTTTAACCATTGGAACCCCATTCCGTGGCATTTTTACCCTGAAAGTATTGGTGCATAATGAACAAACGTGATATTAAAATATGAAAAAATTTTCACGGAAAACTTTTATTTTTGCGATCATCAGCGTCATAATTGCCCTTCTGGTAATGGACCTTTATATATGGACCCATACACGTGACTTCATACTCTCCAATCTGCGCCAGGATCTCAGTCGGAAAGTATCACTGGCCAGGCAGTTAATTGATGTTTCAGCAGTGGAAAGGGAAGATCGTCAAAATCTCAAGGAGTTTGCCGATGAGATTAAAAAATTAACAGAGTACCGTACAACTATCATTAACAAACAGGGCGAAGTCCTGGCGGACTCTGAAGTTCCCATTGAGGAGCTGAATCTGGTGGAAAATCACCTGTTAAGATCGGAAGTGCAACAGGCTCTTCGTACCGGTTCGGGACTGGATGTCCGAACCAGTGCCACAATTGACCGGAAACTGATTTACTATTGTGAACCTTTACGAATCAATGGCAGAATAGTCGGATTCATTCGGTTTGCCGTGTTTTCACAGGAATATCGTGAAAGAACCGCCTATCTCAGGTCAATAATCATTCAGGTGAATCTGATTCTGTTCATCTTTGCACTTATAGCTGTTTTTATATATTGGAAATGGTTTAAAAGGCAATTAATGAGAATACAGACACCGGTTATGTCTCAAAGGGATCACGATGCCTTCATATCCATACCGGAACATAAATATGAAGAATTTGACCTCTTGCGCGGTGAATTGAATGCACTCGGGGAGAAACTGGAGCATCAGAAAGACCAATTGCGAATGCAACGGGACCAGATGTCTAATATCCTTCATTCCCTGAGTGAAGGCGTTGCTGCTTTTGGCCCTGAAGGTTATCTGTTGTTTTATAATAAAAATTTTATCCGCATTCTCCAGCTACAGCAGGATTTAGCGGAAAATAGCCCTTATTATGACTGGATCCACTTTCCTCCGCTTATTCAGGATATAGAAAAATACCTCAGGGATGGACAGGAGGTCAAAAAACGTACAAAGTATTATAAAGAGACCGTTATTGAATATCAGATTTTACCGCTACACTTCTGGGAAGATAATACATCCGGTTTTATCCTTACAGTTCAGGACGCCACACATCTGCAGCAGCTGGAGACCATCCGGCAGGATTTTGTGGCAAATGTGAGTCATGAATTCAAGACTCCACTTACTTCAATTCGCGGGTATGCCGAAACTCTGCTGGCGGGAATGGATGATAATCCGGAAATCAGAGAGAAATTTTTAAAGAAGATTATGAACCGAACAAAACATCTGGAAAACCTGGTAGTCGATCTGCTTCAGTTATCCCGTATAGAGAGAAAAGAAACCGCTGAGCTGAAAAAGCTGGAACTGAAACCGGTTTTATTGGATATTATGGAAGAATTCAAGCCGATTGTTCAGACGAGTAATCTCACCTTGAAAGTAGATATTGACGAAAAACTGACAGATGTATATATCTATGCCAATAAAAATCTGCTGCATACTGTGATATCCAACCTGATGACCAATGCCATCCAGTATAACGGGGAGAATGGTGAAATCCGATTCAGGGCCAGGAAAACGAATAAAACCATTCGCCTGGAAGTTGAAGATACCGGAATCGGCATTCCCGAGAATCAGCTGAACAGGATTTTCGAACGATTCTACAGGATTGAAAACGCCAGAACCGCATATCCCGAAGGCTCTGGACTGGGGCTTTCAATAATCAGACATGCTGTGAGCCTTCTAAATGGACAGATCGGCGTGGATAGTAAACTGGGGGAGGGGAGTACATTCTGGGTGGAGATTCCTACGGTCAGTTGATGGTATAGTTGGGTGATTTAAAAAACTGTTTTAATAGCAAACCTTTCACCACTATATTTTATCCCCAAAAATTGAGGAGAAGAAATGCCCTTAAAGGCGGTACCTCGTAATGAGCGACAGGGCCTTTTGATTGTGTACACGGGAAATGGTAAAGGGAAAACGACGGCTGCACTGGGGATGGTTGTTCGGGCAATCGGATATAACTGGCGAATTCTCATGGTTCAGTTCATCAAGGGAGACTGGATGTACGGAGAGTTGGAAGGTTATAAAAAACTGGCCCCAAATTTCGACTTGGAGAGAATGGGAAAAGGATTTGTACGAATTATGGGAGATAAACGTCCAATTGAAGATCATATTCAGGCAGCAAAAAACGCTCTGAATTACGTCCGGAAAAAGATGGCACAGGATTATGATATTGTAATTCTGGATGAAGTGAATGTTGCTATCCGGGAGGGCTTACTGACTGTGGAAGAGGTAATGGAGGTTATAAAAAACCGACCCCGGTATGTTACGATGATTCTGACCGGGCGAAATGCAGCAGAAGAAATAATCGAAGCTGCCGACCTTGTCACAGAAATGACTGAAATAAAGCATCCGTTTCAAAGCGGGTTGATGGCGCAGCCGGGTATTGATTATTAAATTTCTCTGTTTTACAAGTGCAGAATAGAAGATGTTATCTGGAAATCATGAATACTGGATGGAACAGGCGTTAAAGGAGGCCGAAAAGGCCTACGAGAAAGGTGAAATTCCCGTAGGCGCTGTGGTAGTCTATCAGAATATAGTGATCGGAAAAGGTTATAATCTAACCGAATCTCTACAGGATCCAACAGCTCATGCGGAAATTATGGCTATCACAGCGGCAGCTGAATATCTGGGATCAAGGCGTTTAATTGATACCACAATGTATGTTACCCTCGAACCTTGTGCCATGTGTGCTGGTGCAATTGTTCTGGCCAGAATTCCAATTTTGGTCTATGGAGCCAGAGATCCCAAAGCTGGAGCCTGTGGGTCGCTTTATAATATTGTTCAGGATCGGAGGTTAAATCATCGTGTAAAAACAGTGAGCGGAATACTGGAAAATAAGTGTTCGCTGATACTCTCTGAATTTTTTAGAAAATTGAGAGAAACGAACTGAATTATTTCTTATATTAGCAATTCATTTTTGGTAAACCGGAGAGGTGCCGGAGCGGTCGAACGGGCGCGACTGGAAATCGCGTGTCCTCTTAATAGGGGACCGTGGGTTCGAATCCCACCCTCTCCGC
>JAFGSO010000034.1 GCA_016934605.1 Calditrichota bacterium
GACGGATGGACCCCAGCGGAATCCGCTATATTTATAATCTATGATGTAGGGAAATTCTGACATCTGATGGTGTATGGTGAAATCTTCAAGGATTATTCCTGCAGAGGCTCTGGCAATATAGCGAAAAGGAATGATAAATTGTAAATCAATTCCAAAGGCATCAATCTGCCTGCGATTGATGTGGGTTATGTCCTGATAAAAATAGTGAGGATTTGCTGAAAAAAAAAATTTGGGGCTAAGAATACGATCAAAGTTCCCCTTCAGCTGTAAACCTTCCAGTGAAATAGAATTTCCGGGAGTTGAATATTCATATTTTCGGGCATCATATCCCAGACCCAGGGAAGATCTTCCACTGCCTTTCTGGTAAGAACCACTGGAAAACAGACGCGCAGATATAACCTTGCTGGAGTTCTGATACCATTCCGGTTTTACCTGGAAGGAAATCCACCAGTTATCAGAGCGATTTCTGCTAACAAGTTTTAAATATGCATTCAATCGGTTGAGAAAATGGGTGTGCTGTCCCGCATCAGAAACACTGAATCGATAAAATCCGCTTTCACCGCTGACGCGCCATTTTATTTCCCCGGCTGTAACCGAAAATGTTGATAAGATTATAAAACAATACACTGATATGAAGATTTTTTTCATTAGTATTTTTGAATCGGGCTCGAGAAACAATTTACAAAGATTGACAATGATTACCATCTGGCAATCTGCTTCTGGTCTTTTATGGGGAGGACAATTTTTTATCTATTATCTTGATATAATTGTTTAACAGTTGTTCTGAATTTTTCAGGGCGCGCAGGTAATCGTTCATGGAAATATATACTCTCTCTGAATCCAGTGGCAGTATGAAAGGATAACTGCTCTGTTCTTGGTATTCTGGAGTTAATTGATTCATTATATCCATCAGCGACTGCGCCTGGGCCTCCAGTGAATAATTTTCCACTCTGGGTTCACCTCCCAGCGGGGCATTATAAGTAGGTGCCGGTTCGGGCGGCGATAGTGAAAGGGAAAAATTATACTGATGGTCTATATCTTCCAGAAACCGCTTCGATCGTTCCTGCAGGTATACCATATCTTCCAACTCCTCCCTGGTATTTCGGATGCTCTCCAGAATTGTACCCAGTTCTTTTCGTGCATTATTCAGATAGCTGGCAAACATCCAGTATTCCAGGGAATCTTCCGCCTGATGAGGATCAATTTCCAGTACTTTATCTGGTCTGAAAGAAAATGGCCTGAAGCGTGGAAGGAGAGAGATTCTTTTTTCGGTGTATATCAGTATTTCTTTTTCAATCTCTTCCTTTTCTTCACCCCGGCCGGCTTTCACTAGTTCATTTTCGAGTGAATCAAGAATATCTGCATAAGAACGATCCAGCTCATTCCTGATTTTGTGAATTTGGATTTGGAGAGAAGAAAGCTTTTTCTCTGCTTGTTCCAGCGACTTTGAGAGAGCATTAACGTGCTCGAACCACTGACGAAGTTGATGATTTTCGGTATTTTTTCTGTTTTTTTCCTGTTCGATTTTATCGCTGAGCCTCGCAAGTTCTTTGGTCAATGAATCTTTTTCCGCGGCGGTGACCTGCATTAGAACGGAAATTGTGGAAAACTCATTCTCGAGTTCATTTAGCGTCTGAGCAAACAGAAAGCAGGAAGTCAAAATAATAGATATGACAATTATTTTATTCATTTTATAAGCCCGAATTTTTCCATTTTGTAATAAAGGGTACTCGTTTTAATGCCAAGTATTTTTGCTGCACGGTTTTTTACTCCTTGTGCCTTTTTCAGTGCGTGCACAATCATATTTCGTTCGAAGGAATACAGTGCATCATCCAGTGGAGTATTTTCCCGGGTCAGACTGATTGATACCTCCTGGCCAAGCTGCTGGGCAATCAACTGAGGACTGATCTCTTCTCCGGGAGTGATAACGAGCAGACGTTCGACGAGATTCTCCAGTTCCCGAATATTTCCCGGCCAGGAATAATTTTGCAGCATCATCATACTTTCTCTGGATATTTTTTTCAAATCCTTCCTTTTCTCCCGGCACAATTTTCTAAAGAAATATTCTGTCAGCAGAGGAATATCTTCCCGCCTTTCCCGCAGGGGCGGAAGGTGCAGGGGAATAACACTCAGCCGGTAATACAGATCTTCTCTGAAATTGCCTTCATGCACAAGCAAAGTCAGATTGCGATTGGTGGCAGCTATAATCCGCACATCCACCTTCAGGGTTATTTCTCCGCCGACCCGTTCGAATTCCTGTTCCTGAATTGCCCGCAAAAGTTTCACCTGAAGTTTAGGTGATATATCCCCGATTTCGTCCAGAAACAGGGTTCCGCCGTCTGCCAGTTCAAATCGACCTCTTTTTTGACGAACAGCTCCGGTAAAGGCACCCTTCTCATGCCCGAAAAGCTCACTTTCCAGGAGATTTTCATTCAGTGCACCGCAATTCAGGGTGATAAACGGCTGCTCTGCCCGTTCACTCTTCCGGTGGATAGCCCTTGCTACCAGTTCCTTTCCGGTGCCGCTTTCACCGGTAATGAGAACCGAACTATCCTGGCCGGCGATACGATCTATGAGTCCGAAGATGTTCTGCATCACCGGAGATTTTCCAAGCATCTGGTGGTATTGAATATTTGCCTGATCCTGCAGGATCTGATTGACATCCCGCAGCCGCTCCACTACCTTTTGTTGTTGAACTTTCTCCACTAAATGTTTTACACGGATCCGTAATTCTTCCGGCGAAAACGGTTTGGTTAAAAAATCGGCAGCACCTTCCTGCATGGCTTTTACCGCTTTATCGATGGTGCCGTAAGCAGAAATCATTAGAATTTCCGTCATGGGAGAAATTTTCTTAATTTCCCGCAGGATTTCAAATCCGTCTACAGGTTCCATTTTCAGATCTGTGATAACTACCGGTACCATTTCGTTTCTAAAGTAATTGAGTGCCTCTTTCCCGTTGGAGAAGCTGATCACCTGAAATTTTGAGCGCTTCAGGCTCTCTTCAATGCCCAGACGCATGGTCTCGTTATCTTCAACGAGCATGATCGTAGACCTGTCCATTTCGCTATGTTCTTTCGATTTTCTGTTCAACATTATTCCTGTTTACGGATATAAAAAACGTACAACCTTTATCTGCATTATTGGTTGCCCAGATCTCAGCCTGATTTTCCAGACAGAGTTTTCTGGAGATCGCCAGGCCCAGTCCCGTGCCGTTCTCCTTTTTACTGAAAAACGGTTCAAATACCTTTGTCTCATCTCCGGCTTCCAGTCCTCCCCCTTCATCCTGAACTTCGATCAAAATCCTTTTGTCTGATTCCTCTGCAGAAATTCGAATAACACCAAGTTTTGGAGATGCTTCTATGCTGTTCGCGATCAGATTCATAAGAATCTGCCTCAGATGTCCGGGATCAAACCAGATATATCTTTCTCCATCTTCGTAAATAATGTTAATCTGTTTGTCCACCAGC
>JAFGSO010000305.1 GCA_016934605.1 Calditrichota bacterium
AATCTCACAGGGAATTCCTTTCTGCCTCTTCCATTCTGCAAACGGAATTACGGTCTGATAAAACTGGTCGTGGGTTATAATCAGCATGTCGGGTAGACCAGGAGTTTCGCCATACGCTACCATGTCCGAAAAACTGAAGTTATCGATAAAATTTTTATACAGTGGGATGAAGCTACGGGACGGTATATTCGGTCCGGTTAACATCACATTTTCACCACGTCCTGATTTCAGTGAAACCCGAAAACTCAAAGAGCGGGCAATTCTCATTTTTTTGACAACGGGATTAAACTGAACCGGATATACTCCCACCGGAAGAATTCTCTGTTCCCTGAGGATGGCCTCATTCTGGTCGGAAACCATCGCTTCCGGATACCACCTGTTCTGCTGGTAAACAGAATAATCGATCTGAAAGGCATTACTCCCGTTATCCCGGATTGGTTTAGGCTGTGCGGGAAAAACACTGATACCGGAATATTCAACAATATCAGCAGACAGGAATTCTGCAGCATAATCGCCTGACTTTTCAATGGCAAATAAGCGTACCGTCTGAGGCAGTTGCGGTGAACCAATTTCTCCTGAAGAACCCATCCCGTTTATCAGCAATTGAGACCAGACGATAGCATTCTGCAGGGTGTCAGTCAAAATCAGGTCTGGAAAGCGAATTTCTACGCGAAAGGATTCCCGGTTTTCCGGATAAATATCAATCTGTGGTTGATTGATGGAGGGATTAAGCGGAATACGGTCACTGGCTATTAAAAGTGACCAGAAGAGCAGACAGAAAAAACAGAAAAACCATTTCATTGGAGCTCCGTATCTGTAAAAATATTCACTGGCTTACAACTTTTGTGAAATAAAAGAAAATATTTTCTCAAATACTATTTCTTTTTCAACATCAATACTGATAACATGATAGGATTCTTCGAGTATAACCTTCTGTTTTTTTTCCGAAGAAATATGATTATAGATATAATTCAGATTTTCAAAATTTACTGTACGGTCTTTACGGGAGTGAATAAGCAGAGCGGGTGCAATAATTTCCATTAAATCAATACGGGTGTGATCCAGGAGGGACAGAAGCTGGTCCACCGATTTCACCGGATATTTGCGGTAAGTAGGCACGCTGTCTTTCAGTTCCCTGTTCCTGATATCAGGGCCTCTGGACTTAAAATGATAG
Source organism: Calditrichota bacterium (assembly GCA_016934605.1). Taxonomy (GTDB): domain Bacteria; phylum Calditrichota; class Calditrichia; order RBG-13-44-9; family RBG-13-44-9; genus RQOF01. The sequence goes on from JAFGSO010000305.1 coordinate 1,175, forward strand.
GTCAGAATGTGACGTGCCAGTGGAAGCAGAATCAGCCGCCAGTCTTTCAGAAAGGCTACTCCGGCAAGGGTAATTAATCCGTCAACATGGTGGTGAGAGGCCAGATGCATGGCCAGTGTACCGCCCATACTCTGTCCGCAGACGAAGATTTTTTGACACCCTTCAAGCATTGCCAGATATTCGCCGCGAATATACCGATACCAGTCCAGCCAGGTAACATTCTTCAGATCTCTGGGCGAGGTACCATGTCCGGGAAGAAGCGGTACAGAGATTGTCCAACCGGCTTTCTCATGAAGCCAGAAGGCAAGTTCTCGTCCTTCAAAAGGAGATGCAGTGAATCCGTGAATAAATAGCAGACCGGTAGAATTTCCCTTCAGGTAAAGGGGCTCGGCTCCTTGAATAATATTGTCGGCCATGGATTTATAAAAATATTATTTCTTACACTAAAAAATTAATTACCATTATCGGAATCTTTTTCCTGAATTCTTAGCAGCACATCACAATCGGTTTATAAGATTTATTGATATGTCAATTTTTAACATAGTAAAAGCTATGCCCCTTTTTGTGGGAAATCCGGAAGAGCCAGCAATTTTCCCATAAACTTTTTCAATCTCTTTCGATCCAGATTTGTGACAGTCATGTGATATATTAAATTCCCTTTTCGATCGAATAAAATGATATTGCTAGCATCCGGGCTGAAATCATAGCTCCGGGCAAATTTTCCGGACCAGTCCATGAGAATCCATTTACTATAATCGGACGGAAATTTGCTTCTGACGAAACCCTTCAGGAAAAAGGGAACTCCTCTCAGATCAGCTACTGGAAGGAATTTTACCGAATCTTCCAGACCGATTTCTTTCAGAGAATCATAAATAGCAAGGCTCCAGGTTTCATTATACTCACTTCCTTCATGATCACTGCCCACCAGGATCACAATATTCCCTTCAAAGTTTTTATTGGAATAGTGGTTATTGAATTGATCTTTCAGGCTAAAGTTTATCAAAGTTGTATCCTGACAGAACAGCTCGGAATCACCGCGGAACGCAAAAGCGAGACAAAATACTATGACAGATACCCACAATACTTTGCCGGTCTCATCGATTATTCTGTAAATATCCATACTTTCTCTAAGGACAATCGGTTTTCATTAAAATCCGGGAAAAATCATATGCCTTCCTGCAACTGCATTCGATGTGTTGATCTTTCTGTACAATGATAATATGAAACAGTTATTTTACATCCAGTATTGGTAAATCAAAAATTGATTTTTAAAAACCCGGGTTTTAAAGAGAACCGGAGAAATTCCCGATGGTTTTAAAAAGCTAGTGTCAGAGGTTGAAAATTAGCCATGCTATCTTGCAAGGAATTGCCTATTTGAAAAGGG
>JAFGSO010000306.1 GCA_016934605.1 Calditrichota bacterium
AACCGATATCGCTTACCGATGTAATAATCGCAGCTGTGCCGGTTACAAAACATTCGATGGCGTTGGACAGCACCTCTTCCACGCTTACGTCCCGCTCCACCACTTTCATGTTGTACATATCTCGTGCCAGTGTAATAATAGAGTCTCTGGTGATTCCCGGAAGAATGGTTCCCAGCGGCGGTGTCACCAGCGATCCGTCTTGCATGAGAGCAAAAAAATTTGCTGCACCTGCTTCCTCAATATATTTGTTTTCAATGGGATCCAGATATATAACATCATTGAATCCCTCCGCAATAGCCTGTTTTTTTGGCCGCATGGTGACCGGATAATTACAAACCGCCTTGGCATCTCCCGTACCGTGGGGACTGGCGCGGTTAATATTTTTTGCTACCAGCTTAACGATCCCAACTTTGTCGAAGTAGGGTCCCACCGGACTGGCAAATATATAAAACAGATACTCTTTTGCGGCCCGGACGCCCAATAGAGCCTCAGTACCAATACATACGGGACGTAAATAGAGGCTGCAGCGTCCGTCATCGCTCCGGGGAATGAATTCCATGTTTGCACGAACCAGTTTGAGGACCGCCGTCAAAAATTTTTCAGCAGTGATATCCGGAATTGCCAGTTTTTCGGCGCTACTGGCAAACCGATCGGCATTTTCCTGTGGACGAAAAAGCACTACATGGCCCTTTATGGAATAATACGCTTTCATCCCCTCGAAAATTCCCTGACCATAATTCAGGATATTGGCTGCCGGTGAGAGACTGATATTGTGAAAATCAACGACCGCACCATCATCCCATTTCCCGTCCCTGTAGTGACTTTCATACATCTGCATTTCATGGGCATATTGATACAGCGAGAAGGTAAGCGTATTACATTCGATTTGACGGGCCATTATTGTCTCCCTGAAAGGTGGAAAATTCGTTATAATATTCTAATTTAAAAGGAATTTAAAAGGTGGTGATTAAAAAATAAACATGATTTTAATTTTCTCCGGGGAGGAAAATATCCTGTCAGGAAATAGGATGACCTGTGGTGGATCAGCAGGTGATAAAACGGTCAATTTCACCTTGTTTCTGCTGCCATTTTTCTTCATCTAACCGGAAATGGCTGCTTGCAAGGGTTTCCTCAACAATCGCCAGATAGCGGGGGTCGTTGAAATATTCCTGCAGATCACGGTCAAGAGGTATTATCTGTTCACTACCTTTCCATTCAAATTTTCTGTCATTCATCAGAACGCAATTCATATCAATGGCCCAGGAGATTTCGGGCATTTTGTATGTGGATAGCAAATCCCGAACAATGGCCAGACGTTTTCCTTCTTCCACCGGATCAATATAACGAAAATGGGAACTGTACATCTGGGCATTGTGAAAATGTTCGGGAGTGTTCAGTAGCCCGGCCGTTCGTAAGCGCCCGCACATGATGATCAGAATCTCCATCACTACTTCCCCCATCCCAAGCCCGGGATATTTCTGTCCCGGTAGCCGTGGCCTGTCCTCTGAGAAATCTCCCTTGGGATTCTGCATACAAAGCCACTCTACCGCTATTACCTCGAAATTCCGGCCGTAAATCAGGGAAGGGAATGGTGGATATATGGTAATATGCCTTTTTTTAACCACCAGCTCTCCCAGCATATGATCCGGATCTTTCTGCTGGTAATGAATGGCAATTCGCTGTTTATACGGATCCTTCGTATTGATAGTAAGTTTCAGATCTTCAAATCCCTTCTGCTTCAATATATCAAAAAACCCATATCTTTCCAGCGCATAACGGATGCCTGACGGTGAATAGTATCCGAGGAAATAAGGTGATCCGCCACGGGATTCCTGGCTCTGAAACAGATTCCCGATTCCCAGATCGACATCTTTATCCTGCAGCCGCCTGAGCTGATGGGTCGTCAATCGACGTGAAATTCGCTGCAATCGTTTTGCTCGCTTGGACATCGATATCTCTACTTGCCTTTTAAAATCACTCGTTTAATGAAATTGTAATAAATTTTCCAGCTGTCCGGACCATAACCACCTCCACCTAATACGACGAAAGGAAGATTTCGGTTTCTTGATTCTTTGTAGACAAACATATCACGCTTCAGCAAACCTTCTTCACTGATATCAAAATCCCCAAGTGTATCCAGGATATAGGGATCACTGCCGGCAATGTAAAATACCAGATCGGGTTGAAAGAGCGAGAAAATCCGTGGTAATTCAGATTTTATCGTTTTAAGATATTTTTCATCTCCGGTATGGGACGGAAGTTCTATATTCACGTTATGCCTTTTGCCACCAATCTCGTTCCAACTTTCGGCGTGAACAGAAAAAGTAAAAGTGCTTTCATCGTTTCTGAAATACAGGAGATTTCCATTACCCTGATGATAATCCAGATCGATGATTAAAGTCTTTTTAAGCCTGGCCAGTTTGCGCATTTTACGGATAGCAATGGCAACATCATTAATCAGGCAGAATCCCTCACCGCGATCAGGATGGGCATGATGATATCCTCCTCCCAGATTAAATACGGTTGTTTCATGCCTTAAGGCATGGTCAACCGCCAGCACGGTACCACCGCCCACATAGCGAAAATATTCAAAAATGTATTCGTCCCATGGGTTCACATAATC